>CAZKTR010000181.1:0-6786 GCA_964555525.1 uncultured Pirellulaceae bacterium | reverse complement strand
GCCTTTGGTGTGATCTTGCAGGAAGTTTGTGCCGGCGCTCAAAATCAAAGTCAGGCTGTCGCATTTGTCAAAGCCTAGGCTGACTTGAGGGACTTTGATTTCCCAAGGGTTGGCTAAGCCTTTTTCGCTGGTGGTGGTTTTGACGGTGCCACCAATGTGTTTTGCGAGCAGTTGGGCTTCGTATTCAAAACCGTTTTTGAGTTTGCCGGTTGATTGTAAGCGGTTGGCCTCGCCTGAAATTTTGGCGTCGTGCATGTCGGTGAGTTGAACCTGGCCTGACAGGGATCCGGGTTGGTCGGCAGATAATTGAAACACGATCACGCCGGCGGGGTGGCTGGCGAAGGCCGTTTGTCGGAAGCGAGTGCCTTCGTAGACGTACTCGACCGAGTGCACGGCGCGGTCGATGTCGAGTTGGCGTCGATATTGGGTGACTTTGGAGAAGTCATGGCCGAGGTGGACGAATATATCGCCGAACGCTTGATGGGCTCCAAGGTGATCGTGTTCTTCTTTGAGTGTGATGCCTAGCAAACGTTTGGAGACACGGTCGCCGCTCCACAAACTAATTTCGTTGAATTGGATGCGTTCGATATTCGTGCCGCCGAAGAGCATTGCTCCCATGGGCCCGTTGCCGATCGGTAGTGCCTCGGTCATCCAGACTTTCGCGGGTTTGTCGTACCACATGGTTAGTGCGGGATTGCTTGTGGTCGTTGGTTCGGCCGCTGCTGGTGAGGCGGTCGCTTTGTCGGACGATTGAGCAGTGGTGTTGTTGGCGATTCCGAGGATTAAGAAAGCGGAGGTAACCAGTACCGCCATCAAGTGAGGGCATCTGGGGATCGTTTTGAAAATGAATTGGTAACGCGATGGCATGGCGGAACGTTCGGGATTTAGTGAGGGAGTAAAACTTTAGTTTACTAGACTTGCGGGGGTTGTCGCAGACGGAGGAGGGGCTTCTGGAAGGATCGCAGCTGGTTTATTTTGGGGCTGTGCTGGAATTTGCGAAAATATGGAAGAGGGGTGAAAGGCTGGAATCCCCTCTGCCAAAAGCCGGTTCGACGGAAGCTAGGTGAGAAATCGATAGGGTTTGCGCAAAAATACCGGCTGAGAGGATGTTTTTACGGTTTTCGTTCGGGCTTTTGACAGAGTCTCGATTGTCTGGAATTGCTTCTGTAGATAAGATTTCGTCACACAACGAGAAATCCTTGCGTCGCCTTGGAAGTTTTTGCGGCACCCAACTGCTTAGGTTTGGTTTAAAGATTGCTGCGGGAATTGAGGTTTTCGATTCGCGCTGTGGAATTTCATTCAATCGAGTTACGAAAATGTTTAGTTTAAACCAAATTGGAACATCACAAATTTTGGGTATTGGTTGGCCTGGCCTGCCGGAAATGGCGATGATTGCCGGAGTCTTTGTGTTGCTGTTTGGCGGTGCGAAACTTCCGGGCTTGATGCGTAATCTTGGCCGCAGCGTCAACGAATTTAAGGCTGGCATTAAAGAGCCTGTTGACTCAAAATCCATCGCTGATGGAAATGAAGACGAAGCTACTTAGTGCTTGTCTGCAACTATAAAAGATGGCATTCTTCGCAACTTAGGTGTAGCTAATGGGTATCGGAATTGGATCGATGGGGCTCGGCGAGATGGCGTTGATCGCCGTTGTTGCCGTCGTCCTGTTTGGCGGTCGATTGCCTGAAGTTGCTCGTACCTTTGGCGGTTACTACAGTCAGTTTCGCAAGAGCTTGGCGGACATTCAGAATTCGATCAAAACGGATTTGGATGTTAGCCAAGAGTTAAATGAAGTGCCTCGTATCCTGCACGAGAGTCTCGATTTTGATGACGAAGACGCCGCTCCCTCTTTTGATCCGCCGTCTGAAGAAGATTGATTGTCAGCCCTGCGAGCGCTGCAGGCAAAATTTTTGAAACGCAGAGTCGCCGAGGACGCAGAGTCCTGTAGGGGCATCTCCTCTGCGTTCTCTGCGCCTCTGCGTTTCAAATTCCCACTACGAAAGCCTCTGCTAAAACTGGTTGCCGTAGCTTAGGGGAGAATTAATAGTTGTTCAGGGCTTTTAGTGGCCTCTATTGGCAAATACAAGCTCGCGGTGCAAGCAAGTGCATTTCCAAAAATTATCCGATGCACTCACTTGCGCGTCGAGCTTGTAGTTGCCACGCCATCGCTATCTTTGGGTTTTAGCTCACAACTTATTGGCTTACGTGATGCTAATCCGCTTAAACCCCTGTTCGAAACACGTATTTGTTGCGATATTGTCGCTCCGTTTTTCTTGTGGCAGCGGGTGTTGTCAATCGAGCGAAACGAGCCCTTGAGATAGGGCCGCCGAGTGTTCAGCAAGCGAATCGGTCGACCTGCTCAAACACCTCATCTATATTCACAATCGTTAGATCTTTTTTCTGACTCGAGAACAGCCGTGTTACGAACTCACACTTGTGGCGAACTTACTTCCAAAAACGTTGATCAAACTGCAACCCTATGTGGTTGGGTTGATCGTATTCGCGATTTTGGTGGTGTAACCTTCATCGACTTACGGGACCGTTATGGCGTCACACAGGTTGTTTTTAACCCTGCTCACACCAAGGCGCCGGCTGAAATGGTCGACAAGTTACGCAGTGAGTTTGTGATCAAAGTTGAGGGCACGGTTGGAATCCGCCCCGACGGACAAACTAATAAGAAACTTGCCACGGGTGAAATCGAATTCAACGCGGATCACCTCGAGATCTTAAACACCTGTGAAACGCCGCCGTTCGTGCCGAGTCAAAAGGAGTTACCGGGGGAAGACATCCGGCTCAAGCATCGCTATTTGGACCTGCGTCGTCAAAAGATGATGGATACGCTGGTCCTGCGAAACAAAATCATCAAGGGCATGCGAGACTACGCATCTGACCACGATTTTATTGACATCGAAACGCCGATCCTCGGCCGCAGCACTCCTGAAGGAGCTCGGGATTACTTAGTTCCAAGTCGCGTTCACAACGGCTCGTTTTATGCGTTGCCGCAGTCGCCGCAGATCTACAAGCAGATCATGATGATTGCCGGTTACGATCGCTACATTCAAGTCGCTCGTTGTTTCCGTGACGAAGATCTGCGAGCCGACCGTCAGCCCGAGTTTACTCAGTTGGACATTGAGATGTCGTTTGTTGAATCGGACGACGTCACGGGTTTGATCGACGGGATGATGGAAAAGCTGGCCAAAGAGTTGTTGGGCGTGGAGTTGACGCTGCCGTTGCCGAAGTTGACTTACAAGGACGCGATGACTCGCTTTGGGCATGATGCTCCTGACTTGCGGTTCGACATGGAGATCGTTGACTGCACTGATATCGCGAAAAAGGTCGATTTCCGAGTGTTCCGGGCGGTTGCGGACGCCGGCAATTTTGTCCGTGGTTTGAATGCTAAAATGGGCACCCAAAAGTACTCACGTCGGGGCATCGACGAATTGACCAAGATGGTTCAAGACGACTTTGGTGCCAAAGGTTTGGCTTGGTTCCGTGTTGAAGAAGACGGTAGCCTGTTTGCTCCGATCGCTAAAAACTTCAAGCCAGAAGAGCTGGAAGAAATCAAAGCTCGGATGAATGGCGAACCGGGCGACTTGTTACTGTTCATCGCCGATACTTGGGAAGTCAGTTGCAAATGCCTGTATTTGTTGCGGAAACGTATCGGTGCTGAAATGGAATTGTACGATCCCAAAGAGATGCACTTCTCTTGGGTGGTTGAGTTCCCGATGTTTGACCACGATCCAGATGAAGATCGATGGGTCGCCATGCACCATCCTTTCACCGCTCCGTTGGTTGAAGACTTGGACAAGTTGGAATCCGCTCCAGGCGAGGTTCGTGCTCAGGCTTATGACTTGGTCATCAACGGCTACGAAGCAGGTGGCGGAACGATTCGTATCCACGACAGTGAAACCCAGTCCAAGGTGTTTGGCTTGCTAGGGATGTCCGACAAAGACGCTGACGAGCGTTTCGGGTTCTTGCTGGAGGCTCTCAAGTACGGTGCTCCGCCGCATGGCGGTATCGCGTTGGGGATTGACCGCGTAGTGATGTTGTTTGGCGGTTTGGAAAACATTCGAGACTGCATTGCGTTCCCGAAAACGCAAAAAGCCAGAGACGAGATGACCCAAGCTCCTAACACGGTTGACAAAATTCAGTTGGAAGAATGTGGCATTTGTCTGAAGGCCCCACCAAAAGAGTAGGATTCAAGCAGTAGCGGGCAAAATCGATCGAAGTTTATCGTAATGTTGTCTAGATTTACGCGTCTTAAACAGTGAGTAGCAAGACACGGTGAAACGTGCTCAGCATTGATTTGTCTGTTGTCTTGGTTGCCTGCTCAATCATCAGAAGCCGAGAAATTTTAACTGAATTGTGGGAAACTTGAGTTTGCGGTGTCGATTGGCGCCGGCTGAAAAGTTCTCCAACTAACATAGCGATTCAGGAGTCTGATTCTCAACGCGAATTTGCCAGTAAATGGCTGATTTAAGTGTTTCTGGGCTTAAGGTGATTCGATTACGCGATGAGGCATGTTAACGGGTGTTAAAGCATCCTTTATTGGCGGGATTATCGTCAAACTTGGCTCAATCCGCACACCACCCCTTAAACTTTGGCTTGCAACAGTTTAACCTCAGACTACGAATTTCGCCTTTCAGATTAGATTGACGCGGAGTTTGAGACAGACCAGTGCGACTTGTTTTCCTACATAGAATTTGGGACGAAAAATGGATTTGAGACTCGACTGCAAAACTCTACTTGCGATTGCTCTTTTATTTGTCACACCAACTTTTGCTTTTGCGAATCCTTACCAACCGGAGCAAGTGAGTCAGGCGGAACTGGAGCTTAAGGGTTGTCTGGAGCTTGCCGAAAAAGGATTAGTCCAAGCTGCGTTTGATAAGGCCAAGCAAACCAAGCAGTTGCACGGGCAAGAGCGCATGTTTGATGTGAGCTACGTCAACACGCTCGTCTCAATCGCCGGCGACAAGGAGTCGGATCTCGAGATTGAAATCATCAACGAAGCGATCATTACGGTTAACGCGGCGCGAGAGTCAAGGATCTACGACGGAAGTGGCGATGCGGAAATCGCTTTCCATTTTATGAACTCTCTCGGGCGCTTGAGTGAAGTAGTAGAGAAAATCAGTTCTCCGATCGCTGGTAAGTTGCGAGTTTCTGAGGGGCAAATCGCCAAACGATTGCAAAGCAACTCGAGCTATCCAAAGAATGCGTTAGAAGCGCTCGCCAAGCCGATGATCCACATGGCGCAAGGGTACGCCGAGCAGAAGAATGTGGACTTGATGTTCCAATCAATTGATAACGCGATCAAATGTGGCTATGGCGAGTATCGAAATCTTACTAAAGAAGCTTGGTTTAAAACGATCGTTGACGCAGATACAGCGAAAGCTTGGATGACGAAGTTTGATGTTAGTTACGCCAACGCGGTTGATCAGTGGAGCCAGCAGGTTGTTCGTGAATTCCAAGGTGCCAACTTTGAGTTTTCGCTGAGTGACATCGAAGGCAGTGTCGTTTCGAAGCGAGATTACGCAGGTCGGGTTTTGGTCGTTGATTTGTGGGCGACTTGGTGCCCGCCATGTCGAAAAGGTATTCCAGAGTTTATTAAGCTTCAGAAAAAACACAAAAGTGGGGTCGCTGTGCTGGGCATTTCAATGGACGCCCCTGAAACTCCGACTAGTACCATGGAGACCGTCAGCAATTTTGCTCAGGCTCAAGGCATTAACTACGACGTCGCCCTTGGCGATACTTCTATCTCTAGTCAGCTTGCCGGAAAGATGGCGTTACCGACGACGTTATTTCTAGATCGTGATGGCCGAGTCCGTTATATCGCTACTGGGTATCATGACTACGCGAAGGTTGAGGCGATCACGAAAGTGTTACTCAGCGAGAGCCAACTGATTTCATCTTCGGAGCGACTTCCAGGTCAGAATTACTAGAGCAGGTCATGCATGCTTAGCTGATGCTGCTAGTAGTAATTAACTATTTTTTTTGTTGTTTAACTGAACTAATAAACTCAGTTGCTTAAGTTCTCGCGCGTATTAAGCAAGTTGGGCAATGTAAGGTCAATTTCCCTTTGCAAATTTGGCTTACTAAGGCTAATTTTGCGTCTCGAATTTAATTGAAGTCCCGGAAGCAAAGATGCCAACGAAACATATTCAGCGTGGAATTACGCGCTACGATCGTGATGAAACACTTTCCAACGGTTACTTGATTCGCGTGACCCGCGATGGAGTTACTCACGGCAAGTACTTTTCAGATTCTAAATATAAGGGTAAGCGAAAAGCGCTCATTGCGGCTAAGAAAGCTTACGAGCAACTAGTAAACGAGTTGCCGCCAGTAAAAACAACTAAAGGCTTAAAGACGAACCGCAACCAATCAGGTTTTGTCGGTGTCCATCTTGCCGAGTCAAAATCGGTTTATGGCGAAGTCTACGGCTCGTACTGTGCTTCTTGGAAAGGCGCAAGTGGAGAGCGAAAGAAGATTACTTTCTCGTTTAAAAAGTACGGTAAATCCGCTGCCTTCAAACTTGCTAAAATCGCGAGGCAGAATGAAACCGCTGATCGGAAGCGGGTGGAGAAGCTTTACACGAAGGAAACGGGTAAAACTCTAAGGTGTTACCGCTAGTTTGGCCTAAACGGCTGGAATTCGAATTAAATTGACTGATGCAGGTCAATCTGGATCTGAAAGGCACTTGCGGATAGCGGCAAGTGCCTTTTTTCGTTTGAGTATCTTATAGCTGTGCCGAAGGTTGGGTGCGAAGGACTATCTTGAAAAGTTCGAGGGTG
>CAZKTR010000180.1:0-6830 GCA_964555525.1 uncultured Pirellulaceae bacterium | reverse complement strand
CGGCATCGCCCGAGCACTTTTTTGACGGGGCAGCCAAAGTTAATGTCGATGATGTCGAAACCCGCTTGGACAAGCTTGACTGCACCGGCGGCGAAGTTCTCTGGCTCGGCGCCCATCAGTTGCCCGCCAACGGGATGTTCTTCGTCGGAAATATGCAAAAAGTGGCTAGTTCGTTTTCGCTCTTTCAGGCTGGTGAGAAACTGATCCAGCATGACTTCGCAGATCGTGTACGAGGCTCCGAGCCGTCGAGCGATCACTCGCATGGGCCAATCGCTGTAGCCCGATAGAGCCGCTTGAACGACGGGAAAACCGATTTCGATGTTGCCGATTTTAAGAGGGCGTAGTTCGACCGCTGGCATGTTAAGTTCAGGATGAGACATTGTTCGAAGGGATTGGCGAATGATTTCGAGCCAAAGTTTACCTGAAAACCGAAAGAATTCCGACAGGATTGCGTTTCATTCCGAACGAATTGTGTTTCAAATCCGCATTATTGCGACTGGGGATTTCGGCTAGAATCCCGGTTGATGATTCCTTGATCGCCTTTGGTTGGTCTATCTATCCCTTTGAGGCCGTTCTTTTGTTTGAATTTGCCGTACATATTTTGGTCGCTTGGTGGCCCTTCTGGGTGCTGCTTGGAATCACCATCGCGTTGATTTTGCTGTTGCGAACCTGGACTGGTCCGGAGCGGATGCCCTACGTTGCGAGGGGGCATTTAGTGACCAAGCCAGAGCTGCGGTTTTACAAATCTCTAGTCAAAGCGGTTCAAGACGACTGGGAGATTTTCGCCATGGTTCGAATTGCCGATTTGCTGCGAGTCGAAAAGGGCCACAAAAATTATCGCAAGTGGTTGAATAAGATTCTGGCCAAACATATTGATTTTGTACTGTGCCATCCGGGAACGCTTGAGCCTCAAGTGTGCATTGAACTCGACGACGCTTCCCACAACCGACCGGATCGAATTGAAAGAGACATTTTTGTCAACGCAGCGTTCGAAGCCGCTGACTTGCCCTTGTTAAGGATCCCAACTCAGACCTCGTATCGAGCACGAGAGATTCGTGACATGATTGATGATGTGGTGTAGTTACGGTTTAAAGTGACATCCCTGAATTCGACAGAGGTTGTGAGCCGTTTTGGCGCTGGCCACGGTTACGTTGTCTTTAAACCGTGGCTAGTGCCAAAACGGTCCACACTATCATTTTCAATATGAATGAAGCGACAAGCTCGCCGGACCGCCGCGCTTGAGGTATCTCACATCATGCATTTTTGCTGAAAAACATCATCGCAATCGAACTTATCAGATACGAATTCCGTAAGTTATCCGATTGCATCGCGTCCGATTATCAACAAGACATTGCGAAACCAATTGGCAATGAGCATTTCAGCATAAGCGCTTGCTCGATGTTAGCTACGATACAGGAATTCCAAATGAACATTCAGACCGTACGTTTTTTGCCGACCAGATTTTTCACTCTGCTAACAGCAGTGGCCGTCGGCACCCTGTTTATGATGACAACCGTTGGCACCCCCGTGTTTGCACAGTCCGGTAACGCCACCCCTCAAGTCCAAACTCAACCCAAGCCCAAACCAAAGCCAAAGCGAGGTATCGTTGGACAGCAGGCTCCGAAATGGGAGACTTCGAAATGGATCGGCCTGCCAACTGGCAAAAAGTCGTTCGACATCAACGACGTCAAAGGTAAAGTCACGTATCTGTACTTCTTTCAATCATGGTGTCCGGGTTGTCATCAAAGAGGCTTTCCAACACTCAAAGCCTTGGAAAAGAAATTTCGCGATAAAAAAGATGTCCAGTTTGTTGCGATTCAAACGACGTTTGAAGGTCACAGGACCAATACGCCTGACAAGTTAGAAGTGATGTCCAAACGCTACGATCTAAAGATCCCTTTTGGCCAAAGCAAAGGAAATTCTGGCACGCCAAAAATCATGCGGCAATACCGCAGCGGGGGAACCCCTTGGGTGGTCGTCATCGACAAACAGGGCAAGGTGGTCTTTAACGACTTCCACATCGATCGCGACGCGGCCGCCAAAGCCATCGAGAAATTACGGCAAGCACCATCCCCAAGTGCGACTGCCACGCCGACACAAACACCGGCACCGGCACCGACAAGCAATACTCCTTAACATCGTTCTTCCGTTGCGATGGAAGTGGCACCGCCAGTGAGCCACTCGCGCTAGTGTCGGGCCTTAACAGACTGCCGTTTAACTTATCAATACCCGACCGCAAACCTGGTGCAAAGCCCGCCGCTAGCGCGTTCGGCTCAGAGAAAATTTAAAACGCAGAGGCGCAGAGAACGCAGAGGAGATATTCCTGTAGGAACTCTGCGTCCTCAGCGACTCTGCGTTTCAAAATTCCGAATCTTATACCGTTCCTATTCGGCACTTAGCTTTCATAAGAGTCGCTAATGTCTGTGAGGGCAAATTCAACTCATTCGACCTTACTTCAAAAACGGCATCAGCCATTCAATAACTCGCCAGTCCATCCAACGTCGATCAGGATCCGACTGCTTTCGGCCAAGGTACCCAAGGTGACCGCCCGAGGCAGCGATGTGGACCGTCACGCCCTCGACTGATGGGAGATTGCGAAACGCTTCAGGCGGGACGA
This sequence comes from uncultured Pirellulaceae bacterium, assembly GCA_964555525.1. Lineage (GTDB taxonomy): Bacteria > Planctomycetota > Planctomycetia > Pirellulales > Pirellulaceae > Mariniblastus. Next base: position 4,213 of record CAZKTR010000180.1, on the reverse strand, counting down.
TCGGATCGTCTTCAGCAGTAAGTATTAAGGTCGGAACTCGGATCGATTCAACGAATTGGTTACCACTGCAACGAGCATAGTAGTCGGCGACACCGTCAAACCCTGCGGTTGGAGCCGTATATAGATCGTCGAATTCTCTTAGCGTTCGTGGGCGAGTTTTCCATGGTTTTGGCAACGACGGAAAGTCAACCAGTCGCCGCTCAACATCCCCGATTAAAAGTTTCACGAAATGCTTGTCGTAGATCCAATTTCCCCGTCGCCCAAGTGCTTGCGAGCACTGCTCGAGATCGATTGGCGGATTTACCGCGACGACACACCGTGGCCCGACTGTGTCGTCGGTTGACCAACCGCAAGTTCCAGCGGTCTTAACGACAATGTTCGCGCTGAGGGAAAAGCCGATGATCGCTCCTAGCGACTGAGGGCACAGACTGCGAACCGTTTCCCATGCCGCCAACAGGTCTTCGCTTTTTCCGGAATGGTACAGCCCGCGCGACATCCCTTGGGCTGCGCCACATCCCCGATGGTCCAATCGAAATGTGCGAACCCCCTGACTGTTCAGCTTATCTGCAACCCGAACCATGTAGTCACTGCCGTGGCACCCGGCCAAACCATGCAGCAACAATGCAACGGGGCCACCGTCGGTCCAACCCGCTGGACAGTCATCGTGCAAGATGGTGCGATCGCCTTGATCCAAATCAAATACATGCTGAACCGCCTGATACGGCCGACGTTTGCCTTTGAACAAAAACGCCGCCAATGTCTGGCGATGCCCGCCATGAAGAAACGGTAACGGCTTAAAATCTGGGTGAATCATAGTCGATGGATTTCTCCCAAAGCACCTTTACGTGGACGTAGAAGTTCTACTGGACTTTTACGTCTGAAAAGTCGTCTTCGGCCGGTGGATACTGCGGTGCCATGTCCTCAAGTGTCGCCCGTAGCAGTTCGCTAACGACCAAGTTCCGGTACCACTTTCGGTCCGATGGGATAATGTTCCAAGGTGCATGATCGGTCGAGCACTCTTGGAGAGCTGCTTCGTAAGCGCATTGGTAGTCGTCCCATTTTTTCCGTTCGGACAAATCACCAGGATTGAACTTCCAGTGCTTGGCAGGATCGTCAACTCGGGCTTGCAAGCGTTCGCGTTGAGTTTCTTTGCTGATGTGCAGGAAGCACTTGACGATTCGCGTATCAGTCGATGCAAGCAGTTTTTCGAAATCGTTAATCAACTGGTAGCGGGCTTGCCAAGTTTTTTTGGGAACCATCGAATGGACCCTAACGACCAATACGTCTTCGTAGTGCGAGCGGTTAAAGATTCCAATGTTTCCTCTTCGCGGCACGACCTGATGCACTCGCCAAAGGAAGTCGTGGTCGAGTTCTTCTTCGCTAGGTTTTTTGAAAGAACTGACCTGACAACTCGTCGGATTCATGCCTCGCATGACCGAACGAATCGTGCCGTCTTTGCCAGCAGTATCCATGCCTTGCAAAACCAGCAGGATTGAACGGCGATTTTCAGCGTAAAGGCGTTTAGCAAGTTCGGCCATCACGACGGCGTTGGCCTCGATTCTTTTGTAGGCTTTTTTCTTGTTGAATTCGCTGCCTTGAAAATCGCTGGGGATCTTCGCCAGTTCGATTTTTTCACCGGTGCCAACGATGTACGGTTTGGTGTCTTTCAATTTTTTCATTGGTGTGCTCGATCTTTGGACGAGTATAGGTGCCGCAAAACTAGTAGAATCAATGTCTCTATAGAGTGATAGCCAGCTATCATGATAACTGGCTATCGATCTAAGTGAAATTTCAATGGGCTGGCTACCTTAGCGAACTATCCCTAGGGGAAGTTTTGAAAGCTTCCCGGAGTTTTTCATGATCGATGCCCGGCAAACCGTGATTTGTCTGGACTGCTTGAGCTTGGTACTCTGGCTTGGTCAGCAAATGATTGCCACCATAAACAACCGTGTCTCGCATTTGAATACTGGCGACACTTGGATTGGATCGTTGTTGATCAATCGGTGAAACGGCTTTTAGTCTCAAAATTTGCTTCGGCGGAATGTAGTAAGTTCGCTGATCTCCAGTTGGCACAACTGCTGCAACACCCATTGTCGGAGTTGGCGGGGCCATAATCACTCGGCCTTTGTCATCGCGATAAACAACCTGAACGTTCGCCGCTGGCTGACCGTTTTGATATGCGACTGGACCTTGTACGACTCCAGCGTTGTTGCCGTAATCGTGGTGAATGTGCACGTGTAGGTGCTGAGCTTCAACAGGTGTCGGAGCAGGTTGCGGATCTGCAATTGCAGGAAGCGAGTTGAAATTCACTTGATTGCTCAACGGCAGCCCGTAAACTGGATCGAGTTGTGAGTGTTGAGCGATCCCTTGGTGATCGACTTGTTCGACCGACTTTTGAACCGAAGCAGGCTGAACGGCTTGAGGCGTTTGGATGGCTTTCGGTGTTTGGACCGGGCTTGCAATCAGTTGTCCGCGCCGGGGCCGTGCGTAAAGAACGACCGGATCTTCATATAGTTGACCTTCGACAACGGTTTCCGTTGGTTGTGACATTTCTGGGATAAAGTGCCTTGTGTTTGATGCGAAGTCAGGCGTCGCAACGTTACTCACCTGCTCAAACGTGCTAGTCTGTGGTTCACGCGTATCGACTTCTGGCTCGACGACTTCTGGCAACTCGGGTTCGACTGCCGGTGGTGCGGTGATTGAATCTGGGATTCTAAAATCGCTCGAACTCGGCTCTGAAAGCGACAGTTGAAATTGCGATGTCGGTGGAAACGTGACAGCGCCTAGGTCGGGCTGACCGGCCTCGGAGACCTTATCGATCAAAATTGACGGTTGCTGCTCCAAAGGCACTTTTGGGCTGGTTTCACTTTTAGCTTTAAAAAGATCTCGACTAAAAGGCTTGAAGGAGTTATCAGAAGACTTCTGAGCAGGATGCTGGCCGAACGGAGGAAGACCACCTGTCTCTGGCGTGAGTTTCAAAGTATCGTTGGGTATTTGATCTTGAAGCGATTTAATTTTATCAACAGCAGGAGCATTGAACTGCTGTGGCGCTTCGTCCATGTCGATTGGATTGCCACTGGAAAACGGCGATTTATTCTCGGCCGCGTTGCCGGAGTCGGTTGTGTATTCTGGCGACAACTCGCTTGGTTCGACCACCACAGGTTGCACCGTTTCAGGTGCTGCCACGGCAGGGGCCATCAGTTCGGGTTCATTGGTCGGAAGAGTTGTCGCAGGAATTGAGTTCCCGAAGTGCTCCGCTGGAACCGCGCCTGTACTAATCAGCCGCTCTTGTTCACAACGGCAGGCTGCGCAATCACAAAGAGTTGCGGCGACTGGTTGTTGTTGAGCACGCCGGTGACTACAACCGCAAGCGATCCCTAGTGCCAAGAAGAGTGTGATAAATTGGTAAACTCGCATGTCAAACCGCCTAAGCATTTTGGAACGACGACTGCGGAATCAAATCGATTCCTGCAAGCCGCAGATTACAACATTTCTGATCTTACATATCGACAGTTACAATCCGGTTGGACGTTCTTTTAGTGCGTCCAATTAGAACCGGATCAACCGTTGGCACTACTAGGAGCGCTAGATATGGCATTGGCGTTAAAATTGACACAGCCGCTACAAACAGCCACCAAATCGAAACGGCGTTGGTCGGATCCCAGGACAGAACGTCTGCCTAGGCTGCCTGATGCCAAGCTGGCGACCCGGTAACCCCATAAAAAAAACCGAACATTAAGTTCGGTTCGGAGCAAAGTCGAATTATTTGGGCGACTAATCGCCTTGTGCGGAAAGGCTTAGTTAATCCGCATTGTTCCACAGCAGACGCAACGAGAAGGTCGGAACAACAAAATGAGCCCACCGGTAAGGACAATCAGAAAACCGAATATGATGGGCGAGTAGTTGACGCGAAAATGCAAGTCTTCTCTCCAACACTGTCGACAGTACTTCCTCCGCTTGAGAGTCGTCGTTAGCTTATACGACTCATCTTGCACAAAATCGGCTGGTTGCATACTGAATGCGTTGTTCGGTACAGATAAGATATCGTTAGGGCAGTACTCAAGAACGTCTTGCTTAAGATTGGACATACGGCAAAATTATTTGGTGGAGCTGTGAATAGAACCTCGTTCTCTAAAAACGAACATAGGCTTCAGTAATATCGATATGTAGCATGTAGTTGCTTTAACTTTCGCAGAGAAACCTGAATTGCTGG
>CAZKTR010000179.1:0-6858 GCA_964555525.1 uncultured Pirellulaceae bacterium | reverse complement strand
TTGAAATCCGCGCCGGTACCGGTGGTGATGAAGCGGCGCTGTTCGCTCGGAACTTATACGAGATGTACCAGAAGCATTGCGAAAGTAAAAAGTGGAAGTTCAGCGTGATGGACTCCAACCCGACCGAATTGGGCGGCTTCAAGGATGTGACTGTCTCGATCGAAGGCGAAGGCTGCTACCGCGAACTGCAATACGAAAGCGGCGGCCATCGCGTGCAACGTGTGCCTGACACCGAAACCAAAGGGCGGATTCATACTTCCGCTGCAACGGTTGCCGTGTTGCCCGAGCCCGAAGAGGTCGAAGTCGATTTGGCCAAAGACGATTACACGGTTGAACGATACATTGCCGCCAGTGGCCCTGGTGGTCAGCACGTTAACAAAACTGCTTCGGCCGTGCGAATCACGCACCACGAAACGGGAGTTGTGGTGAAGTGTTGCGAAGAGCGTTCGCAGCATAAGAACTTGGCCAAAGGCATGCGGATGCTGATGTCAAAACTCTACGATCACTACCGGCAACAAGAAGATCAAAACCGTTCGGACCAACGTAAAAGCTTGGTTGGCTCGGGAGACCGTAGCCAGCGAATTCGAACTTACAACTTCCCAGAAAACCGGATGACCGACCACCGTGTCGGTCTGACGCTGTATAAGCTCGACCAGATCATGGCAGGTTCGGTCCAGATGATTACCGACGCGCTGATCGATCACGATCGCCAAGAGCTACGGAGTTCGATGGGCAAGATGGATTAAGGGCGGAATCCGTAGCCGGAGTCGCCAGACTTCGGGATGCGGTACAGTAAGGCCCCTGAACTCTGGCGAGCCCAGCTACGATGCCATTTAAAGTCACCTAAAACCAAAGCATCCACTTCGACTGCACGGTCTCGATGAGCTCGTGGAAAATAACGTAGCCGATGGAGCGATCGCCGCAGTGGACTTTGCCGGTGACACGAGTCTCAGTACGAAGAAGCTCCGGGGCGATTTCCGCGTTTTCGAACGCCACGCGAACCAACGCCGCGTTGCCGTCGTCGCTGTACACGTCTAGCTTACGATCCACTGAGATCAGTTTCCCGGTGTACTCAGCACCTGGATTGGAAACCAAAGCGAACGTAACTTTCAAATCTTCGTCGCTATCTTTAATCGCTCGAAAAAGATGAGCCAACCGACGCTCGGGCATCTGCAATTCCAATTCCCAAACGGCTTCAGGTGGGACGACGGTCATCAAATTTTGCCCCCGAGTGACCGGTCGATTCGTCAAGTTCTGTTTGACGTTCCAGTTAACGACTCGCCCTGCCGAAGGGCTGGTTAGCGTTAACAGTTGCTGCTCTTCTTGCCGGATCCTAAGCTCGCGCTCCAAACTGATGATCTCTTGTTTGTCCGATTGAATCAGGGTTTCCAACTCTGTCTTTTCGTTTGTCTCGAGCTTACCGGACGCACGCCGTTGAGCATTGGCGGCGATCCGCGATTCGGCTTCCGCGATTTGGCCGCGAATACTAGAGATAGCGAGTTCGATGTCGCTGTTCTTCATCAGGCCAAGGACTTGTTGCTTTTGCACAACCGTGTCGCCAGTGTCCGAAACGAAAACTTCCGCCATCGTTCCGTCGGTTTGAGCAAAAACCTCAAACTGAGTTTCAGGAACCAGTCGTCCGTTAGCACTCAACCCAAACGTATAAGGAAACATCGTAAAAAACAAACCTGCAGCGACGGCCGCAACGGTGAGCGTGGCGGTTTTCCAACGCTGTTCCACATTGAAGATCCGGCTGACTTTGCCAAGAATCTGCCACAGCGGCATCAAGAATATTGAGCTGTAACGATTGGCGTTGGTCAACGCAAGTTGGCCGTGGTGAACCACGACATCAACGCGTTGCTGCGTGGTCGACGAGATTCGTGAATCCGAAAGTTGTTCGACGATCAAAGCACCGATCGGTTTGTCGGGCTTTTTCTTCTTGCTGGGTCGATCAATCACGGGAGCCTCACGGGCTTCCATCAACGGAACTACCGCCAGCATTTTGGTGTGTGACTGATCGACGTAACGTTGGAGCTTGGTTTCAATTTGCGGCGGCAAGGCATCGTGCTGGTCGTTGTACCATAGCGGTTGCCCCGTTTTGATCACGGCTGCAGCCAACAAATTCAATTGCTTGACTTGATCGGCGCGGCGTTCAATCGAATCCAAACCGCTGACCGCTTGGACGCGGCAATTCCGGCCAGTCCCTAACGCCACGCTAACACGATCACAGTCGATCAAGCGGCGGCTTTCGTTTGCCAACGTGTAAACCGTTTTTTTGGAGTCCAACCCTTGATGGATCGAGCGAATGAATTGTTCCAGCTGGTGCCACATCTGCTGTTGAGCGGCGAAGGAACGGATGCGATGGTTGGCGAGATAACGACTGCCGGTTTCCCCCATTTGATTGAGAAAACGCAGATAACCTTGCTGGGTGTTCGGACCGGTAGCCGATCGCTGAAAGATCTCAATCAGCCCAACTGGTTTTTGATCGACCGTAAGTGGAGCCAAGACCAATAAAAAGTCGGTTGGGTTGGCCGCTTCGGCGGGATTTGCCCCATCGGTTGCCGCGTTGCTGTTAGATTCGGTGGCTCCTGACTGAGGAGCGATCAAAGTCGATTCGCCTTTGGCAAGGACACGTTGCAGCAGGCGATGGTGTTGTGTTTGGGCGGCAGGGCGTTCTGCTAAACCAGTTTGCTTGAGGTTGATTTGGTAGCGCAATCGTAGTTGCTGCTGGTCGTCCAGCATCCAAATCGCACCGCCGATGGAAGCCAACGCGCTGGTCGAACGAGTTAGAAAACCTTCGAAGAACTCTTCTTCGGTACAATCTGACTTGGCCAGTTGCTCTATTTCGGAGGCCAAGACGCGGATCTGTTGGCGAGTTTGATTGACAAGGCTTTGGCTGGGACCAGAGTCTGCCTTGGCTGGCAATGATTTTTCAGAAGTTGGCGCAGCGATACTATCGGCTGGGATGCTACGCTGGGACGGCCGCACTATATGTGGTTGGTTCGAGGTAGTACCGAGGTGCGATACTGGATTGGTTGGGTTTTGCGACATCACCGTCCTAGACAGGGCAACCTGTTATCATTGATAATTAAGGCACCTTCGAGAAATTCGGCGTTCGTCGCAACCTCGATTTTGCCGCGACGGGCAGCATTTGATAGCCCCTTATGTAAGTGCAATCATCAGCTCCCCAGTTTGCTTTATTTTCCACTCGTCATTTCAACAAACTTCATCAAATGCGAAATCTCGGTAGTTTAGACAACCCACAACAAGCTGAAAGCTTCATGGCTTACTTGCTGGTTCTGGGAATCGAAGGCCACTTCGACGCTCAATCCAATCCACCTGAAATCTGGGTGAAAGACGAGGATCGACTGGCTGAAGCCGTTAAAGAGCTAGCAGCCTTCCGCCAAAACCCAACCGACCCCAAGTACGCCGCTGCGTTGTCCCAAGCCAAAACGATCAAGAAGCAGCAGGCCAAAAAAGTGAAGGCGATGCAAAAAAACATCGTGCATGTGGCTCGTGGCGGACTCAACAAAAAGCCTCACCTGACCATGATATTGCTCGGTCTGTGCGGCATCGTGGGGTTGCTGACGAATTTCGGGATAAAGCCTGGTGATGTTAATCGAAACGGAGTGTTCGATGCTGAGGACAGCGCAGCCCTCGCTGCGCACTTCACCCAGCCCGTCTATCGCTGGCTGCAATTCACCTGCATCGGCCCTCCAGAAAGCAAAAAACTTAGCCAAACCTATCCCGAAGGTGAAAGAGATGCCCTCGCTTTACGCACTGCTAGTTTGCAACGCGGAGAAGTATGGCGTTTGTTCACTCCGATTTTTATTCACCATGGTGTAATGCACATCGTCTTTAACTTGTACATGCTGTTCAGTTTTGGCTCGCTGGTCGAACGCCGTTACAGTTGGAAACGGTTACTATTTCTGACACTATTGACATCGGCAATCTCGAACTTGGTGCAGTGTACGGTTCCGGAATTTGTACAAGGAATCGCACCGATTTACGTCGATGGCTTTATGATGACCGGCTTGGGCGGGATGTCGGGGGTGGTATATGGCTTGTTCGGTTACGTTTGGGTCAAATCGATTTTCGATCCCAAGTTTGGCTTCCGAATCCCACAGAGTTCGATCATCATCATGATGGCTTGGCTGTTCGGTTGCATGTTTGCCAAACAACTGGATGCAGCTGGCATTGGCATTTTCCCACTGAACATCGCCAACTGGGCTCATGCAATCGGCTTGCTCGTTGGCATGGTTGTGGCTTATCTCCAGTCACCAGAAGGCAAATAAGATGGCTGTCGAACAAGAGTCGTGGGTTCAAGAACGAGAAAAAAAGTTGCTCGCGCCGTACGCGATGCACAGCGCTGACTCCAAAGGCCGTGAGCACCCCGAACCAGAGCACGCTTACCGAGGGCCCTTTCAAAGAGACCGCGATCGGATTCTGCATAGTTCGGCCTACCGCCGTTTGAGCGGCAAAATGCAGGTCTTCACGGGTGAGATGGGTGACTATCACCGCACACGTTTGACGCATACCCAAGAAGTCGCCACGATCGCCAGAACCATCGGGCGGGCGTTGTCGTTAAACGAAGACCTGATCGAGGCGTTGGCGTTGTTGCACGACATTGGCCATCCGCCGTACGGGCATTGTGGCGAAGACGCATTGAATGAATGCGGCGCCGACGTTGGTGGTTTTTCTCACAATCAGTTTGGGCTCACCATCGTTCAAGAGATTGAGATTCGGTTTCATGAGTTTCCGGGATTGAACCTAACCCATGAAGCACTAATGGGGCAATTATGTCGAGTCGATAAGAAACTCAAAGGACAAACGCCGCTGCTAGAAGTCCAACTGGTCGATGCCGCCGACAGCACAACCTACGATGCCCACGACACCGATGATGCGATCAAACTGGGCTTGGTGAACATCGAAGAAATGAAGCATCTGACGTTGATCAAAGATAGCCTGAGTTTTGTCAGTGAAAACTTTACCAACCTCAACGACGATCTGTTACGAAAAGCGTTGGTGCATCGCTTGTTGAATTTCCAAGTCACTTGCCTGCTGTCCCATTGCGCAGCAGAACTTAAACGGCATCAATTTCAGTCGGCTGAAGAGGCGATGACCAGCGGCTTTCGTCTTGGGCATGCGACCGAGATTCGACAGCAAAAAGAAGAGTTAGAGAAGTTCTTATACGAACGAGTCTATCGCCACCCACAGTTGGTTGAGATTCGTAATCGGGCTCAGGCTCGAGTAAAGCAAATGTTTGCAACTTATTGTTGCAGGCCAGATTTGTTTCCCAAGAAATACCAAGCGCGTGCCGCGCAAATCGGCACCCCCAGAATGGCGGTGGAGTACATTGCCGGAATGACCGATAAGTTCTTCGAAGAAACTTTTCACCGAACCCACCCCACGGATTCCTAGTCATTCTCAGTTTTACGGCAACCTAGCTTTTTTCAGGAACAAGACAATATTGGCCGAGTCACTACGAATACACTCTTATTGGCACAACCGGATGGTCGCAACGTTTTTTTTGCGAAAACCGTTACAACTGAGATAGTTAACGTGGTAGAAACGGGGTAGGAATGAGTACGATGTGTGGTCTTATTTACTCTCCGGCGATGAACAGTCGATTGATCGAATTCGTTAGCTGCAGCAAAACTAGCTTTTTGGCGGGCTCACACACAGCTTGCCTCGACACACCTTACGCATTTTAAAGCGACTTGCTGGGCAAGCAGTTGCTTACAGACAGTGGACACTGAAATGGCACTTTGGATTTTACGCGGAGTTTTTATGTTAATCGCCATTGGTATGGCGATGACGTTGACTTCCAACCCTGAATTTTACGGCACTGAATCGTCAGGCAGTCCACAAGAACCGCTTGGTCGCTGGTTGCTGTTCGGTGGGTTCCTGCTGGGCGCTATCGCCACTGTTTTGACTGATGTTCTAATCAAGAAAAAACGGATTGACATGATCAGCAGCGTTTACTTCGGTTTGCTGGTGGGCCTATTTTTGACTTACATCGTAAACTTGGCATTAGCCCCGCTGTTTGGATTACAACAGAACTTTATATTCGGCGGTACTCAGATTTCATCAGAAACACTTCGGTCGATATTGGTTGCATTCGCCGGTGTCTGCTTATGCTACGGTTGCGTGAGCATGCTCTGGCAAACCCGAAATGATTTTCGCTTTGTAATCCCCTACGTTGAATTTAACAAAGACGTCAAAGGCTCCAAGCCATACGTGCTGGACACCAGCGTCGTCATCGACGGCCGGATTGCTGACGTTCTTGAAACCGGAGTCATCGATAACCAACTCATCATGCCGCGATTCGTATTGGCAGAACTTCAATCGATCGCCGATAGCAACGACAAACTACGACGAGCACGTGGTCGTCGTGGTCTCGACATTCTAGACCGACTTCGTAAGAACAACGACATTGATTTCGAGATCTACGAACGCGAGCTCCCAGAAATGGAGGGTCAGCCAGTCGACATAAAGCTGTTGTTGCTCGCCCGGCATTTGGACGGCAAAGTCGTTACCGGTGACTTCAACCTTAACAAAGTCGCCAAACTGCAGGACGTTCCAGTGATCAACTTGAACGAGATCGCCAACTCGTTGAAGCCAGTGTTCTTGCCAGGGGAATTGATCCGAATCAAAATCGTCAAAGCAGGCGAAGGACAAACGCAAGGTGTTGGCTATCTGGATGACGGCACGATGATCGTCGTCGAAGACGGCCGTGCAGAAATCGGTAACGAAGTGTCCGTGATCATTTCAAGTATGCTGCAAACGAGTGCCGGACGTATGGTATTCGCCAAGTTAAGCACGTAGTACTCCATCTCGTTCTACTCCATCTCGTTC
>CAZKTR010000178.1:0-6872 GCA_964555525.1 uncultured Pirellulaceae bacterium | reverse complement strand
CTGAAATCCAAAACGGCCGTTCGTCTATCTTCCTTACGAAAGTTGGCAGCCCGTATTCGGGCAGGCCAATTTTGTGTCCGGGCGACATCACGGACATGCAATAAGATACAAATACCGTTGCAAGGTTCGCTGAAATTCTATTTTTTTGGTTCTTCAGGAAATTTAATGGCATGTAACCACGGATGGAACGACACAAAGTGCGCGGAGTACCACGCCACCCAAATTGCGTCGCATTACCGTTTTTCATCCGTGTCCATCGGCGTTTATCCGTGTTGTTTTCGTCTTCGAGCGTAGCGCACGGTTCGCTCGACGGCTAGTACCGTTGGGAAAGACAATATCATCGCCTCCGTGCGAAAGCGTTTTACACGCAATGGAAGCTTCATCGAGACATCTGAAAAACCGATACGACCATGCCAAACGGAAATTAGCGAACAACTCGCGTATTGTGCTTACCCCAAACTCACCGACAGAAAATCGGGGCTGGAAAAGCTTTTCCAATCTAGCGACTGCTATGAAGGTGTAGGTTTTCGTAATCCTATAGGTTTAAAAAACGCATCATCCTGACTCACACGTCATGAATCAAACAGACTCCCAAAAAAGCCACGAAGAACAATCGCATTCGCAAGATCGAATGCGATGGCCTTTTGCACTGCCGTACCTGTTGGCGATTTGGAGCTGCCTGAGCATCGTTCAAAACAGCGCCCTCGACATCCCGCCAACGGAAATTCTGGCACTGACGATCGCAAAAGTCCTGCTGGCAATCGGCGCAACCCACCTCTTCCTGTTTTTTGTTGTCCGTAGATCGCCCGCCAGAGAATTAGTACTCCTGACATTCGTCAGCTTTTTTGCGTTCTTCGGCGCGATTCGGTATGCGTTCGATGGAATACTAAGCGAGTCGTTGCTGCTGGGAGCCTGGTCGGCTATGCATGTTGTCGGTGTCATTGCAATTATGCGTATGAATTCAAGCTCATTTACAAGTAAGGCTTCGTTTGCGTTGGGTGTCGGATTGGCGGTCATGGTCGGATTCCAGTTAATTAACGTCTCAATTCCTGTTGCCAACGATTATTCGAAGTTGGAATCGCTTGTCGAAAGAGTGCACGATTCGTCGGGAAATGCCAGCCAAATCAGCAGTAACAAGAAGGATCTTCCAGACATCTACTACATCATTGTTGATGCGTACGCGCGGGGCGACATTCTGGATCAGCTTTATGATTTCGATAACCAACCGTTCACCGAATCGCTGCAAAGCCGAGGGTTCTACATCGCTGATGAAAGCCGATCGAACTACAACATGACGGAGCTGTCGCTTGCTTCTTCGTTAAACATGCGTCACCTGCCCGGATTAGATTTGGAAGATTTCAACACGCGGCTTCCTATGCGTGAGCTGATTCGGAAAAGTTCTGTCGTCAAGACCCTGAAGTCGTCGGGCTACACGACGATCGCATTTGAAACAGGTAAATCCGAAACCGAATGCACGAATTTCGACCAATACATTCAATACGACAAAGCGCTGTGCGACTACCAAGACGTCCTCTATCACAATTCACCATTGCCTTCGTTGGTCAAAGTGACTGGCGCAACCCGTAGCGCATCGCGGCGGCATGGAGATCGTACATTGTTCGCCTTGAACTCACTACCGAAGGTTGCTCAACAACGGGATCAGCCGGCGTTTGTGTTTTGCCACATGCTTTCACCTCATCCGCCATATCTGTTTGATGAACAGGGCAAGGAAGTCGACCTGCATGGTCAATACTTGCTCGCCGACATGACAGCATTCACATCCTGTTTCGACTACGACCTGACGGTTTATCGTGATGCATATCGCGAGCAGTTGGCTTTCATGAACCAACGGCTAATTCAAATGGTTGACGAAATCCAAAGCTCGGATCGTGAAGCAATCATCATCATCCAGGGCGACCATGGTCCGCGGATGGGTTTTGGGCACCGCATAAGGGAATGGCAGAACGTTGAATGGCGATTCCGGGAATCGTTCTCGATCCTCAACGCGATCTGCATGCCTTCAGACAGTTCAGACAAAAACAGTTCGCGAAAACCCGACTCGAACTTTTATCCATCAATGACGCCAGTGAATACGTTTCGGCTAATATTTAATGAGCTGTTCGACGCCGAATTGGCGATGGAAGATGACACATCATTTTTGGAACAGAACTACAAATTCTCTGATCTAACAGACATAGCTCGTCCGCTGAGAACGGGCCAGGAATCAGCAACTGAAACACAGCTGTCAAAGGCAAACTGAACCAGCCATAGATTTACGACGACTAATTTTACAAGGAACAAACCATGAACACTCTCAACCTTTTGGGTTACATCGATCCGATGTCCGGAGCCATCGCTCTTCAACTGATCATTGCGTTTTTCGTTGCTGTAGGAACATTCTTTCGGCAGACGATCTTCGGCGGGATTATGCGTTTCTTTCGCCCAAGCAGCAAAGACGTAGAAAACTAATTGGCTGGCAGTAAGCCATCACAAATCAAACAGGATGTAGACAGATGATTCAACGTGTAGCCGGTTCTTTTCGCGATCCTTCTGGATTCGTTTTTTTCAAGGACGATGAGGTGTTTCGTTCGATTGATAGCGAGTGCTGCTCTGTTTTGATGGAACTTGCAAACGAAGGCCGAATCAACGATTGGGTCGAGCGACAGCTGATCGTTGGTACGGAATTCATCGACGGCGGAGAGTTGCTTTCGGAGCTTCAAAGCGAGCTCCCGGAAACGGATCATTTCCTGCGCCATGACAAGATTCCATTGGTTACCTTCCCGTACGAGTGGACGGTTTCGATGTTGGCTGATGCTGGCATCCACACAATCGATCTGCAAATCGAGTTGCTGAAATCCAATTGCTCACTGAAAGATGCCACCGCTTACAACATCCAATTCGTCAATGGAAAGCCAACGATGATCGATGTTGCTTCGATCGAAAAGCCGAGCCGTTTAGATGTTTGGTTCGCGATGGGTCAATTCTTGCAAATGTTCCTCTACCCGTTGCTGCTGACACGTCATAAAGGCTGGGATCTTTGTTCCTATTTCCAGTCGAACATCAACGGTCGAGACATCGAAAGCGTCGCGAAAGCATTTGGGACGTTCGAACGACTCAAGCCGAGCCTGATGCTGGACCTAACGTTACCGCTCTGGTTGCACCGCATGTCGGAAAAGAAATCCGGTTCGAAACGGGAAGTTCTCGATAAGAAAGTCGTCAACTCAAGCGCTCAGGTCTCGAACCTGAAGAGATTGCGGCGAAAGTTGGAGAAGCTTGCCGCTGGATACAAGCCATCAGGTGTCTGGGCAGACTATACGAAAATTTGCAACTACGACGACCAAGCAGACAATTGCAAAAAAGAACTCGTTCGCAAGATGTTGCAGCAATCGAAGCCTAAAGAAGTTCTGGACATTGGCTGCAACACCGGAACGTACAGTTTCCTTGCCGCGGAATGCGGTGCCAACGTGACGGCAGTAGACGGCGACCACGACGCGATTGAAAACCTCTACCGTCGCCTGCGAAAGAACCCCGCGACGATCAATCCAATGGTTGTCGACCTTGGAAACCCAAGTCCTTCGATCGGTTACATGAACGTCGAACGACCTTCTTTCTTGGAACGGAGCAATCCCGATTGCGTGATGGCGCTAGCGCTGATCCATCATTTGCTGGTGTCAGCAAACATGTCCCTGGACGCAATCAGTGAACAGATGTACGAGATGACGAATCGCGATTTGATTCTTGAGTTCGTGCCAACGGACGACAATATGTTCGAACGGTTGATGAATTACCGAGTCGACCTGTTCCAGGACATCAATCTGGAATCATGCCTAGCAGCATTTGAACCGCGATTCGAGTTGTTAGAGCAGCATCCTGTCACTGGTTCGAAGCGGACTCTGCTTTTTTTCCGCAAGCGAAACTAGGTAGTCAGTCGCCAATCCGGCGACGCTAACAGCAAAACTCCACGGGAGTTTTCCGCGTCCAATTTTCGTTTGGCGTTGTTATTTTCATTTGATCATTGCGCCCGAATTCACTATAGGAACGGAATCCTTGCGGCACCGTAGAACTCGTGGTTTCTGGCAGAATGCGCAAAAAATAAAGGGCGCCCAAGGGGGCGCCCTTCTGTTCCGCACGGTTAGTACGGGTTTTCATCATTCTTTTGTGATACAGTTCAATACTATATCAAGTGATAGTCTCTATCGCTACGTCTAAGACCCTGCAGCGGTTAAGATCATAATGAATGGCGAGATATCTAAGAAGCTGACGACTCCATCCTGATTAACATCCGCTTCAGCTTGAAGCACTTGGTTGGACAGACGTTGAATAAAAGGCGAGATGTCTAAAAAGTTAACGATGCCGTCTAAGTTGACATCGCCCAGTAGTACTGTAGTAGCAGGAAGAGCAACACTGATTGTGCTACCAGCAGCGAAGGAATCGGGAGCGGCCGTATCGAGATTGAATTCAATCGTCTGACCGTCGGCCAAAGTTCCGGTTAGCACGCCTCGATCAGTGATGGTGGTCGGCATTCCTTCAACCAGATTAATGGGGGCACCGTCGATAGCGAACGCGGTTCCGATGAAGTTAACGGTTCCACCGCTTGCGACGTCGAGGTCAGCGGAATCGAATTGAGGTCCAGTCCCGTCGGCGTTAGATCCTGCTCCAAAGATTCCGCCAGATATATTTAAGATGCCACCGTTTTCAACGTCGGTATTGACCCCGAGGTCGCCACCGCTTTGGTTTACGACACCGCCGCTTTGGATGTTGAGAGAACTGCTTCCGAGAATACCGCCGCTCACGTTCAGGACGCCACCGGCTTCCACATCATATTGACCTGTGTTGGAAAGGCCGGTACCACCACCAGAAATGTTAACTTCGCCAGCAATGTCAAGTCCGTTACGAAGCTCTCCCGCTTCCATATTAAGCGTACCACCAGCTTCAACGGTCCAGTTTGTATTCACGATGTTGTCGTCGGAGGTCACATTGAGGACACCGCCGTCAGCGACTGTTGACGAGGAGAGGGTTGTGGCATCTCCAGAAAGTGTTACTTCTCCATTGATGGTCACAAAGCTACCTATTTGACCGCCGCTGACAGTGCCATCGGCAAGATTGCTTAGGTTTTGAATTTGACCGCTGGTCATATTGACGGTGCTGCCCGGTTCGAAGGTTACACCAAAAATAAAGGCGTCGTCGGACAAAATATTGACCACACCACCGCTGAGGACGGTTGAATTACTTGACATCCCACCAGTTCCTGTAAGGTTTACTGTTCCGCTGATCATGCTAGAGTTCCCCAACCGACCGCCACTAATGTTTGCAACACCATCAATAGCAGCAAGGTTTCCTACAAGGCCACCGGTCATATTAAGGGTACTATTCACATCAATGGTGCTACAATTGCCTATGAAACCAGAGTCAGAAAAAGGGAAAGCGACCTCTGGGACGAGCAAGTTGACTTCACAGCTGTTATAGACCGGGCTGACGTTAGCGCCACCGGCTGGGTTGGGGTTGAGGTTGACATCAAGAATGTTGACTTCGGTGAAAGAATAGGTGCGACCGAGCACAGGAACCGTGAGCCCGGCATCGGCGGCGGCGGCGGCTTCCGCCGGATCGATATGCCCGTTGCCATTGGTATCTGCCGCAGTCGGAACAAATCCGCCATATTGAAAATTATGGTCAGTTCCGAAGTTTATCTGAGTCTCCGTCCCGCCTGTTGGATCGCCAATATCGCCACTAGGATTTGCGTCCGGAAGGTTAATCACATCGCCAGTGAATGGGGTGGTCTGCACGCCATCGGTTAGCTGTTGTGCTTGAGCACCTGACGTTAAGGCCAACATAGCCCCGGCAGCAATTAGTGGGGCAAAGTAACGTAAACGAGTCATAAGGATTTTCTCCAAGTTGATTGAGGGAAAGAACAGCGATTTTAGTCGCATAGTTATTATGTCGAGATACTTCTTCTTGATTTTGTGCAACCTATGCTTCTGATTACCATTATGGCGTTCTGTGGACGCATTAACAGTCTCTTCCCGAAAATGTATCAATGATAGTCGCATAAGCACGCATGAAGGGGCATTATAGACCCTAGTACTTGAAATTGACGACAATTGTGTCGAGACCAATTTTAAATCACATCAAAACAAAGGGACCGCTACCTAGAACAATTTGTGCACAGGTTCTCTGAAATGCGATATTGCGCGCAAATAAAATCCGAACTGTCGATGCTTTTGACTATTTTAAAAAACTGACGAAAAACGCGTTATCCGTGCGATGAAAAAAAGACCAATGCCGCCAGTGAAGTTATCGCCTTTTGAGTCACCGCCTTGAAAATAAATCAGGCTCAAACAACTTCCATAAATTCAAAAGAAAGTCAGCCCTTGGAGGACAGCTTGGTGTTTTGAATACTGGCTTTCATATCGACAATTAAACATACACAACCGTGAGTGATAGCTAAGTGTATTCCTTTCATTGCCCACAGCGATGACGTGTTGGTTCCTTTGAAACGAGCAAACGCGAAAAGTCTACATGTCATAAAAACTTTTTCTGCGGCGATTTTCTTTGCGAGTCTGAGCGTGGTTATCCTTTTCTGACAAAGCTGCTCAGACTTGCCAAACCAGATTTCGACTACGACAATATCGGCATTGGCAAATCACGCCAGAACATTATTAAACCGATGAACTTAGTGGCTTCGTCAAAGTTGAATTGAATCGTTCGTAGTAGCCTTCAGGCGGGATGCCAGCGAAAGCCGGGACTACAAACCAGTCAATTCAGATCGTTGAACCATTCGTTTAAAATGGTTTTTAAACTCGTTTCAAACAGATTTTTAATTGCAGGTTTTGATTTATGGATCGCAGAGAACTCATTCATTTAGTCGCGGGCTC
>CAZKTR010000177.1:0-6942 GCA_964555525.1 uncultured Pirellulaceae bacterium | reverse complement strand
CCGGTTCATTCTGCAAGCGCGCGATCCCCCAATCCATGACGTAAACTTCACCATAGGCGCCAATCATTAAATTGTCAGGCTTCAAGTCACGGTGGATCACTCCCCGACTGTGGCTGTAAGAAATCGCATCGCAAACGCGCAAGAAATTTTCGATACGTCCATCCTGACTATGCCTTTCATGGTCGTAGTTGGGGGTGCCGATCGCCGACGAGCATTGTGCTATATATTCTGTAAAAGTATCTCCACGAACCAATTTCATCGAGAGAGCCGGGCTACCGTTATCCGTTTTTTCCAATCCATAGACTGGAACAACGTTGGGATGAGAAAGCTGCGCAGTGACCTGAGCCTCACGTACAAACCGTGTTAGACCAACCCACTCTTTACCGGAAAGCACCTTCACTGCGACTTCGCGATTCAAGGTGCTGTCGCGTGCCGAAAACACCTCCCCCATTCCACCCTGGCCTATTTTCGAACCAAGGGCAAAGCGTCCTTCTGGTAGCTGAATGGCATCCGTCGACGCGCCGCCAAGTTCAGCCAAATTCGGGTTGACCGTAATATCGCCAGGCCCCATTGTGTAGGAAAGAGATGGATGTCCATCAGAATCTCTTGCCTGACCAAAAGATTTAAGCAAATTCGAGTGTATCGTCTCATCACCACCGGGGCCGAGCGTACCGGCTCCATCCCCGAAGTCCTTCGGGGGTAATTCAGAATCGTTGTCTTCGGTTCCAGTCACGAAAGGCTCACATCAAATGAAAAACGACAATGAGGACAAATCTATACGGGATTGATTTTACCATGCCTAGTTCAAGACGCCAGATATAAGGGATATGGGACACCGCCTGTTTGGCAACGTGGTTTCTTTTTGGTAAACTGCTTGATATTAAGACGCTTATTGGCTTCGGTGAGAAGTGGTGTCAAAAAAATCTTCCGTTATACGCCCGAAATCACTTGTTAAATCCATTCGAATCACCACAGACTCACGACACAGAGCGGAATCCAATCGCAAAACCGCTTCTGACGCGGCAGCGTGTGTTCTGGTTCGGTCTTGGCGGAATGGTGTTCGCGCTGATGTTGGATACCGGTAGCAAGAAGTTGTTTGTTGGATCTCCGAGTTACGACAGTGCGTGGGACTTTACCGTTGCCGTGATTATTAACGTCGTCGCCGCAATACTGTTTCTGGCCGGAATCATAGCGTTGTTGATCTACCACTGGTTCCCTGATGCCACTCGGAAATACTCGTGGCGACGCAAACGTTCTCGCAAACCGGGGCAATAGCTCACAGCGGGATCCTAATGGCACTTGGCTTTTTCGAAATCAAACATTACGAATACCCCATCCGGGGAAAACACGTTTGTACATCCCAATTCTCAGGGCTTCCGCCCTGAGCTAATGACGTAAACCCCGCTGGGGTAAAGCAATCGCGTCATAGACGGACATTGGTGGAAGGAATTTTGAAACGCGGAGGCGCGGAGAACGCAGAGGGTTGGAGCATCGTTTGGTTTACCACGTCGATCGCTTCGATGACGCAATCTGGTTTGCGACGCCGCGGAGTTCGCCTCTTTGGCAACGCGGTTGCTTTTGGGTAAACTGGTTAGTATTAAGACACTTATTGGCTTCGGTGAGAAGCGGTGTTGCAAAAAAATCCCGTTGTACGAACTTAGCGAACTGAGATTGGCACCTCATGGTAATTGGACTTAGCGTTTTCTCCGTGTTCATCATTGGGCTCGAGCTTTTTACCGGTTGTGCGATAATTGGCTGGGCTGGCGACAATATGGTTGTTGAGCGTCAGAAAGCTCCAGGGCCGTATTGGTTCGCCATCACTTTGCACTGTCTTGTTGGAATAGGATTACCCATTGTGATCATGTTCGCGTCTTGATTGCCCGCTGGCACTGTTACCACGGCTTACGACTTCAGTTGCTCCCGTCCAGCGCCGAAAATGGCCGCGCTGGCGATGGCGGCCGTTTCGACTCGTAGGATCGTGGGGCCGATTCTTAGCAATTGAAATCCCGTGTCGGTTGCGACGGCAATTTCCTGATCCGAAAATCCGCCCTCAGGGCCGATCGCGACCAATTCGTGTTTGCCTTGGTCCGCGTTCGCGATCGCGATCGAAACGCCGTTGTATGGATCGGCGAGCCACCGCCGCGCTGGCTGTGAGTGCTGGTCGGACCAGGTCGCGATCTGTGGGAAGCTCATCGGATCAGTGATTTGCATCAACCGGTTTCGCTCGCACTGTTTGCAGGCCTCGATCACCTGCTTTTTGATTCGCTCGATCACCTTTTGATTCGCTTCTGCCACTGACCGCTCGGCTTGAACGGGTATCAATCGATCTACCCCGAGTTCGACCAATTTTTCGATCAAGAATTTCTGGCGGTCTTTCTTGGGCAAAGCCACCGCCATCGTGAGCTCCGTTGATAATGCTCGGTCGGCCGTGTTTCGGTCTTTGATCGTTAACTCGACCCGTTTTCGGCTAATCGCATTGATCTCACACGTCGCCTCGGTGCCTTGCCCGTCGAATAGGATGATCGAGTCGCCAACTTCGAACCTCATTACCTGTGCGGCATGGTGGGCTTGATCACCGTCGAGGGTGACGGTGTCTTGGAGGGGAAAGTCCGGTAGGAAGAATCGATGAGCCATGATTTTGAAAACGAGTTGGTTGGTCTGGTAAAAACGGGACACTGCAGGTTAGAATATTGGTCTCCGGCTAAAAGTAGCTGGATTTAGTAACCAGCCAAGTGATTTTATCATGCCGGAAATAGTTTACCCGCAAGAACAAGGTGAACCAGTCGTCGTTAATTTGGGAAACCCCTATGTTGCAGCCGCTTTGGGGTGGTTGATACCTGGGGCGGGCCATTTTTACCAACGTCGTTTTGCCAAGGGGCTGCTGTTTACGCTGTGTGTGTTGGTGACTTACTTTGTTGGGTTAGGGTTTGGCCATGGACGAGTAGTGTACGCTTCGTATCGTCCAAACGACTTTCGTTGGCAGTACCCGCTATTTCAGGTTCATTGTGGAGTGGTTGCGTTGCCGGCGCTTGTGCAGGCTTACAAGACGAAAGATGGCGACGATCCTTACTTCGTATTGTGCGAGCGCTACCCAGGGACGAAGGTGTGCGAGAAAGAGGGATGCGACCCCAGTTTAGCTTTTTTAAAGATCGAAGAAGTTGAAAAAACAGCGGTCCAGCCAAAGACGATTCTCAAAGATGGTTTCATGGCACCACCGCCAGGGGTCCCAGATCCGATCCACCAGGACGTTCTTGGGAGATGGCATTTTGACTATAAACACTTTTATGAGCTGGGAACTTTGTACACGATGGTCGCTGGCGTATTGAATTTGTTAGCGGTTTACGATGCTTTTTGTGGGCCGGCGATTGTAACAGCTAATCAACGAGAGCGTTTGGAAGCCAAAAAGAAGAAGCGAGACCAGATATGATTCACTCATTGTTAATCTTTGCTTTAGCGGGATCGGTTCCAAATATCTATTACGCCGCTCCGCTGGTCGTGGTGATTAGTTTAGTCCATGGGGCGACTCGACATGAGAATCCTGTGGAAATCATCAAGCACTCAGTACGGTCATTTGTCTGGGTCGTGAGTTTTATGGCCATTATCATGGCGATTATTTGGTTGGCGAGCTTTATGAACTAGGCTCAGGTTTTATGCTCTCCCAGCCCTTTTGGGACAAATTCTAGAGTAATTGGCCGAATCGGTTTTCAATTTAGCGCGGCGCAAGTTTTGATGTTGCGCTAATACAAGCTCGCAGCGCAAGCGAGTGCATTTCCAGTAGTTTTGTGATGCACTTGCTTGCGCGTCGAGCTTGTCATCCCTACGCGACTTGTTTTAGGCTACAATCGAAACGCCAACTATTTAGCAAAGCGATGAGTAACCTATGTCGAATCCGTTTGAGTCACCTCGTGAAGTCGCCGTTCCTACCAAAGAAAGCGGGCTCGACTCTACGGACTTGGCGGTAGAGCGGTCGTTGGCGTTGAGCCAATACACTAAGATCATCATGGTTTTGGCGGTGCCGGCAGTCGTGAACTTGATGTTGTTCAACTATTTCGAGACCGGGCAAGTAGATTCGCGAAGTCTATTCTTATTGATGGCGACGTTGAACGTGATCGGAGTCGCATTGGTGATTTTGGGGCTGTTGTTTGGTGGGTTCTATAGCCTCGAACTGCTGACTCGACTGGCGAATCGAATGTTTGGGAGTGGTCAGCGTTTGAATGACTGGTATCAAGCGTTATTTTCAGTTTTGCAACAGGCTTTGTTGTTAGCCGTTCCAGCGGCCTTGCTGTGGTTAATTTGGCTGGCGATGTTCTATGGGACCGACGTTGGGTTCTTTTTGTATTCGGTTCCAATTGCAATCGCGAGTCATCTGATGGCAGCGAGTTTGTACTGCGGATTGTTTTGGAAGTGGTACAAAATTCGTACGAGTTAAAGCCCCACCTACGTACAAGCGGGCCAACGGTCTGGCAGTTTGTTACGCGGGTAGGCGTAACTGCCAGGCCGTTGGCCCGCTGAATCATTTGAAAATGGTTAACCCAGCCCTGCGGAACCTTCGGTTCCTTAGGCTGGGCTAGGAAAACTGTCAGCCCTTTGGGCCTATGGGCAACCAAGGGTTGCTTGCTAAACCTAGTCTTCTAGAACTTCTGCTTCGCGTGCTTTGGCGATTTCGACCACGTTGGCCTCGTATTTCTTGAGCAGGTCTTGAATCTGATCTTTGACGTCGTCACGTTGATCTTCGGATACCAACTTGTCCTTTTCGGCTTGATCGGCCGCTTTGTTACCGTCGCGGCGGACATTACGTATCGAGATTTTGGCGTCTTCAGATAAATCTTTGATACGAGAGACCATTTTCTTGCGTACGTCAGTCGATAGGGCCGGGATGTTGATCCGAACCACACGGCCATCGCTCTGTGGATTGAAGCCAAGGTCGCTTGCTACGATCGCTTTTTCAATCTCTTTGATGATTCCAGCGTCATACGGACGAATCACAATCTGAGTTGGCTCGGGGGCGCCAACTTGGGCGACCTGCTTGATCGGCGTGGGGCTGCCATAGACGTCCACGCGAAGTGAATCTACCAACCCCGGGTTGGCTCGTCCTGTGCGGATGCCGCTTAAGTTCTTTTTAAGGACCTCAATTGCTTTATCCATTCGCAATTCGCTGTCTTCGAGAATTTCCTTTGGTTCCATAATAGACCTCACTGGGCATGATGTTAGGTTGATTAGATTAGTGTATCAGATTTCCGGTAGCGACGGGAACCGGGGGCAATGCTCCCAAAAGAACAAATGCTGTTGGCTCCTCATGGCTATCAGAGCTAATTTGACTAGTTTGTAGTACTCGAACTAGTCACTTCACGATCAGTTTTCTAGCAAAGAAGACTACGTGGTTTGGTTGGTGACCAAAGTGCCGACTTGGTTTCCGGTGACGGCTTTGACGATGTTGCCGTCCTTGCGAAAATTGAAGACCATCAACGGCATGTTGTGTTCCATGCAGTGTGAGATGGCGGTCGAGTCCATAACACGGAGGCGTTTTTCGACAACGGTTTGGAAGTCCAAGTCCGAATACAAAACCGCGTGCGGGTTCTTTTCAGGGTCCTCGCTGTAGACACCGTCCACGCGAGTGGCTTTCATCAAGATGTCGCAGCCAAGTTCCATTGAACGAAGTGCAGCGGCAGTGTCGGTGGTGACAAACGGACCGCCCGTACCTGCACCCAAGATTACAATCCGTCCCTTTTCCAAATGACGGTCGGCTCGGCGGCGAATGTAGGGTTCGCAAACGCCGTCCATCTTGATCGCGCTCATCAAACGAGTCTGGCAGCCGACGGTTTCGAGGGCGTCTTGCAGGGCCAATCCGTTAATGATCGTGGCCATCATGCCCATGTAATGAGCCGTGGCTTCTTCGACGACTTCGTTGTTGGCTTTGAATTGGCTGCCGCGAAGGATGTTTCCGCCACCGATCACGACCGCGATTTCACAGCCAAGTTGCTGGGCTTCGTGGATCTGCTTGGAAATGTGAACCACTTCCTCCATGCTGATTCCCCGTTCGCCCGATGGGCTAAAGCTTTCGCCAGAAAGTTTGAGAAGGATGCGTTTGTATTTAGCAGACATTCGTTGACCTAAATTGAGTTCGGAAGGTTTTGGACGTAAGCGAAAAGCGACGTTCGAAGTGAAGCTTAGCCTTTGGCTACCTGAGAGTATAAAAAAAGCCCTGCAAAGATGCAGGGCTTGGTTGGCTTATTTGGCGTTTTAGCCAACAGCGACGCGTTTGAATTCTACCAATTCAACGTTGTCGCCCATGTCTTGAATCGCTTGAGCGACTGTTTTTGTGTCGTCCAACGCGTAAACTTGGCTCAGTAAGCAGTAAGTCTGATCAAGCTGCGAGTTGTCGCTGATGTATCGCTCGAGTTTACCAGGAACGATTTTGTCCCAGATTTTCTCTGGCTTACCTTCGGCGGCCAATTCTTCTTTGATTTTGGTTTCAGCGGCCGCGATGACTTCTGGAGTCATTTGCAGGCGACTGCCAAACTCAGGGATCATTTTGATTGCTTTACCGAGGTTCTCAGCTTCGTTGACTTCGTTTTGGGCTTTGATTTGAGC
The DNA here is from genome assembly GCA_964555525.1 of uncultured Pirellulaceae bacterium. Classification (GTDB taxonomy): domain Bacteria; phylum Planctomycetota; class Planctomycetia; order Pirellulales; family Pirellulaceae; genus Mariniblastus. The sequence continues at coordinate 351 of CAZKTR010000177.1, read as the reverse complement.
CTGCAACGCTTCAGTTTCTTTCTTAACGAATTCAAGGTCCAGTTCTTCAGGACGCATGATGGTTGGTGCCATCGCAGCGATGTGCATTGCCACGCTGCGGAAGAAGCCAGGGGCTTCCGCGTTACCGCCGTCTTTGTAGTTGACCAAAACGCCAATCTTGCTGCCAGCGTGAATGTAAGAAGCAATTTTTTCGCCGATTACTTTGTGATAGCCAGAGATTTCTAGCTTTTCGCCGATCGTACCTGTTTTTTCAACCAGCTTCTCAGCGACCGTTGCGCCTTCGAATTCAAGCGCTAGGTACTCTTCTTTTGTTTCTGGAAGCTTGTCCAGAGCGAGTTGGCAAAGATTGTT
>CAZKTR010000176.1:0-6963 GCA_964555525.1 uncultured Pirellulaceae bacterium | reverse complement strand
CCTACTTGTTTAGTTCCAACCGAACTGTAGCAAATATCAGGTGTGTGCACGGCAATTGGACCGCGAGGCCCCAACAGCAAAGCGACCGTTACTTGTTCGCCGGTATCACCATGACGGTACTCTCTAACTATTGAGCCGTAACACTGCAGCATTTTAGCGACTGAATCGTCAAGAGAATCGCTTTCGATCTGCTGCCAGGCACCAATTTGCTTAGGCAGTTCGTCCAGTTTCGCACCAGCCTGATAAAGATCTTTTGCTACGTACCAACGGCCACTCAGCCACCCGTGCACAACGGTTGCAACCAAGAGCAGGCCAATCACGAGTGCCAGTGCTGGCAAGCTGCTGGGAACAGCAATCTTGTTCTCAGCCAAGTCCGGCTGATCAGCTGGAGAGGAGACGCTATTCATTTGATGCTCCAAAATCCAATTTTATCTGTTTTAGTTCAAGGATCTCTTTCGGAGTTAAACTCTTGAAATCGATCGATTTTATGTCCATTGTTCGCCAAAGCTTCTTGGCTTCGGGATCTTTACCTTGAGCCCGCAGAACTTGTACTTTATGAAACTGGTATCGAGGCTCAACCGTTTTAGAAATCGCTTCGTCCAACACCTCAATGGCTTCCTCCAAGCGACCGGCTTTGAGGAGGACTGCGGCGTAGGTATCGAGCAACTCCGGAACCCTTCCAGCCAACTCGATTGCTCTTTGAATTGGCTTGATTCCTTGCTCAGCCATGCCCCCCGTCTCGGCGCAGGCCATCGCTAAATTGTTTAGTGTCCGGATTCGATTAGGATTCAATTGATCGATTTTTCGATACAGCACGAGCGCTTTCGTATAGTTCTCTTGTTGCATTCGTAAAGTAGCGACCGCTTCCAACAAAGCAATATTGTTAGGGTTTTTACTAACCGCGTCGTCGATCTGCTGATTGTACTTTAAGCTCTTTAGTACAGGTTCATGCGATATGCCTAGCATTGACTCTACCATTAAGACTGCCGCATTGACGTCGGGGACTTGAGCGTATCGATCCGAGCAAACATCGATCGATTTTTCAAATCGTTTGTTTTTGATTAGCAGCAAAACCAAGTTCCCCAGCATCGCCGGATTTTTTTGGTATCCCTGTTCGACCATACCAATTCCATCTTCGACAAACCCAAGGTCCGACAATGCTAAACCCGCCACCATCGCAATTCGACTGGGCGAAAGGATATTTTCCTGTTTAGCACTGTCCACCCATCGAGCAACAATGCTTGGCGCATCCGATTTATGTTCGGTCTTAACTGCATGGCGCAATTCAATTTCTAGTGTTTCCAATGACCCACGTGAATTGCGTTTTAACGTTTCAAGGATACGGCCAACCTTACCGAGATCCGCATTTTGACCGTGCTTGAGCAAATACGATGCATAGCGTCTTAAGTCCGACGCTTCTGGTGATCGCATTTCGGTTAGAGAGTTGCATAACCCTCGAAACTGCAAGTCGAGCCGTGCGCGTTTATCAATGTCACTTGTTGCGGTGGCTTCAAACTCTAATTGCGTTACGTTAGCTAAAATTCGCTTGGAATCTTTGCTGAAGTCGTTCTGTTCATCAACCAACTCATGCAGTATTCGCTTGCCCTCTTTTCTCTTTGCCTGCTCGTCTGTGGAAATCAGCGATACGGCATAGAACAAACGGTTAGAATCATCTGCACCCTCACCCCTGAATAGCTCTTTCAGCTCATCCCAATCTGCTGCCGACCCATCTTGAGTTAGAATAGCGCTGGCTAGCCGATTACGCAGTTCCGTGTTCTGTGGTTTTCTTCGCAAAGCAGTTTTTAGCGCGTCTATCCGCTGATCAGGCATGTCGAGCAGACGATACAGCTCTGCAAGTGCCTCCATTGAGCGGCTACTCGGCTTTAACTGATCGGCCCGTATGATTTCCTTCAGCGCCGCAGCCAAATCCCCCATTGCGATCAAGCCGCGTCCGGCAAGAGTCACTCGATCAATTTCAGGTAGATTGCTGTTTTTAACGCGCTCAACGAGTCGGTTGATCAGATCCTTATCGCGTTGCAAAATAGCAACTAAAAGCCATTTGTCCAGCAAGACCTTGCGGTCTTCTTCCTCTGCCGCTGCTTCCGCTTTTCGCAATGCCAACGTAGCTTCGTCCAACGAACTCTTCCGTTCAGCCTGTTTAGCGTCTTTGGCCATCTGGACCGCAACAGTAGCGTGCAAAAAATTTAATTCAAAATCGTCTGGGTTGTTGGCAGCTTGTTTCCGTGTCACCGCTAACAGCTGCTGGAAGTCTCCTTGGCCTCGAGCAATGCGCATTTGGTGAATCCCACGGGGGTCTAAGTCAATGCCTAGTTTTTTTTGTGCTACCTGCAGCTGCTTATCGGCCTCGGTCCACTGACCAGATCGCATCAATTCTTGCAGCATCAGCCGCACAGTACTCGCCCTTCGGTCACCAGCCGCGATAGCTCTGTCAAATTCTAGTGCCGCCCCACGGTGGTTACGCCGCAACGATTCAACCAACCCCAGCGCCGCGATTGCTTCGCACCATCGTGGACGTTTAGCAACCAAAGCGGTTGCCATGTTCCGCATTTCTACTAGACGGCTATCTTCAACATCTAAGCCCTCGACTTTCACCAGTTCTTTGTACCTTTGCTCGACGTCCAAGAGCATACCGAACGACCCATTGTCTCCTTCTCGTTCTTTGAGTAGCTTTCTCCAATGAGCAACCAACGCAGCTTGGGGTTCATTTGTTGCTGCGAAACTGGCCGGCAATTGCTCAGAAGACAATTCTCCGGCGATACGACAAATGACAAACAGCGAGCGAAGGCTCTGTCGATTTTCTGGAATGGCGGTATAAGCTTCGAAAGCAGCTTTTAAATCACCGCGTTTTAGAGCGATGTTTGCGGCCGTTGCGTAGAGCGGTGCTGAATTGCCATCTTTGGAAACAGTGGCTGGACCCGTTTCTGCTTCTTCGCTGCTAGGCGATTCTGACGCTCGGCTCGATTTAAAGCCGACTCGCAGCTCAGCAGCCAACTGCTTTCCTTCGTCCGAAGCTTCGGCCAATCGAGCGATTAATTGTTCGACTCGCTTTAATTCTCCCTGATTGAATAGCTGTTGAGCGGCAAAAAACTGAGTTGCTCGATCATTTGGATACTTGGCCGCCAGTCGTTCGACCTCTTCAAGCCTCAAGGCAGAGTCCAAATGCTGCTGCAGAGTATCACCTGGTCGGGGTAGCTGAACCTCAAGTCGTTCAAGAATTTTTGCGGCAACTACAGCTTCAGACGAGCCGTCGTTAGTTACTCCCTGCAGTTGTTTCAGCGAAGATCGAATCCCGCTAAAATCATGCTGAGTATCAGGTAGTCGTAACACATGTTCAAACCGAGCCTCCAGTGCCCGCGATCGCAATAGGATTGAATTTTCGTGGCTGAGTGACTCCCATAGCTCCATCGATTTCGAGAAATTGCCAGCTATTTCCCACGCTTCGGCTGCGGCGAGCTTAACGGTCGTGCTACTCGGCGCCAAATCGAGCCCCCGCTCAAGTGTGAACGCAGCCGAATCCCACATGCCTTGTTCGCGATAGAGCCTCGCCAAACCTTGAATTACGGTAAATCGTTCGATAGTCTCAACATCGGCATCATCAGCCAGCGCGTCCTCGAAAAGGTCAATTGCCGTACCAACTTCCCCTCGCTGCAACGAAGAAATCGCGTCTATCCGTTTTATTCGCCAGCGATGCACCGCAATATTCCTTGCAATTTCCGAGCGATTTACACGTGTGGACTTCTGTTCGCTTGTCAACAAATTCTTATTGGCGGCGGCTTTGATAGATGCCTTATATCGATCAATGAAATCTAAAGTTTCCTGGCTTAAAGCTATGCCTGCCGAAGATTCGGTACCAGCTAACTCAAGCTCGACACAAAGGCTGACCGTCGCCCCTAACAGCTGCATATTTTCCGAGCCGCACCTTTCCAAGCCACGCTCAAAAACTTTTAATGCATTTTGAAAGTTTCCCTGCGAGATTTCAAATCGCCCCGCCTGTTGAAAGGCAGTCTCGAGGATCGAAACCGTGATCATTTCAGGCGGAATATCTTGCAATAGAGCAAACCTCCTGCGTGCTTCATCAGGGGACGACTTACTTGTCTCAATAGCCGATCGTGAAACCAGATAGAAATCAGTGTAAACTTCGTCGTCAAGTTCTTCAAATTCAGAAGTAGAGCCACTATCTTCCCATTCGCGAATTTTCGCTTTTAGCCGTTCTAAGGCCTGATCAGAGGATGCCAACAATTTCCCCATTGCTGCATCACCATTGCCGATAGAATCTTGGAAGTTCCACCAGATTGACTGCGCCCTGCTCGAGTCAAGCGTTGACAGAGGGCTTAGAAGCAACCCGATTTGATCGTGAAACCTCCTTTTCTCAGCACCAAGAGAAAACAACTCTGGAGAGTCTTGGGCAAGTCGCTGCAGTTCCGCAAGCAAATCGATGTCCTGGGGATTGACTTCGACAGCCTTGATCAACACATCACCTGGTAACTGCTGCGACAGAAGCTCCCAGTATTCAGCTTCGTTGTTATTAGTGATACGTTCGCTGAAATAGCCTTGCCTGACCCTTCCGACCAAGCTTTTGGCAAGCCACTTCGTGGCCTGCGGTTCGCCTGCTGCTGCATCAAGTCCAATTACCAGTCGCTCAGCTTCAGCATACCAGCCACCGCCAATTTGCAGTAATCGCGGAATCAACATCCGACGCAAAGTCTCGTAGTCCTTATGGTCGGAATCGATTTTTGCAAGTGCAAAGCCCAGATATCTTCTTGCTTGATCGACCCGGGCTGGCTTGTTTTTGCGACTTCCAACATCCACTGATTTGTCTGCCGCAAACGCAGCTTGAATCGCCAAGTCAACTTCCTCAGGCTGCAACAGCATACATCTTTTTAACCATTTCGCTTGTTGCAGATAGTCGCTTTCTTTTTCTGCCTCTTCCGCCTTAACTAAGAATGTCGTGACTGCCGCAGCTCGGTTCAAGCGATATGCAATGAACCCCACCACTAGCCCGATTGTGACTACTATCAACGCGATGCCCAACAGCCGCCGATTCCACTCCCAGCCAATTCGGCGTTCGCGAAGCCTCTGGCTTGCAAACTCGTTAGCGTCGTCGTTGACAGACATTGCCGCGACTTTGACCTTATTTTTGATCTTATTGTTCCGTTTTTTCGCCATAATTTTTCAGAGACAGTTCACGATTCTCAAAACGATGCTTATCACTTAGCTCGCATTTCCGTCTATAGAAACACCGTACCTGTAATCACCGTAACGGTAAGCATACTGCCGGGCTGTCACCCCGCTAAAGACGGTGCCAATCAAATTTGCACCTACAGCTTCCAGTCGCTTGGTAGTCCTAGAGATATTGTCCACTCGGCTGACATCACGCATGACACATAGCAGCGACGAATCCACTGCCGAAGCCACGGCCAAAGATTCACCTGCTGCCAAAACTGGTGCCGTATCAACTACGACGTAGCTGTAGACCTCAAGAGCTTGCTTTATCAAAGCACTCATCGCGTCGGGCGTGATCAAGCGGTGGGGCGTTGTTCGAAGTTTCCCCGCAGTTAAAACGTGAATTCGATCCCCCAAGGACTTATCAATGGCTGAGTCGAGTGAAATTTCTTCAGCAAGAACTCCGGCCAGACCATCGCCTAAGTCCAAGCCAAAAATATCATGCTGGTCTGGACAGCGCAGATCCGCATCAATCAGCAGCACGGTCTCACCTGTCGCCCTCGCAATTGACAAGGCGAGCTGCGACGAAACACTGCTCTTTCCTTCACCGGACATACTACTCACTACTGCAAACGAACGAGAATCGCGAGTCTCGGTGGACAAAAACAGACTCGACCTCAATGTATCGATACTCTCTTCATAAACTCGTCGCTCACGACCATGGCCGGCACTCGGTGGCAATTTAGCAACTTCGCCAATCACTTCCATGCCGTTCTTATCGCACATCTCGGAAGTAGTTAGGCGGCAAGCCTTGAACTCAAACACCAAACCAACCACAAATGGCAACACCATCGCTACCAAGGAGGCCATCACGATTTTTTTGTACGGTAATTTTTCGATTGGGTCATTGAGACTCGGAGCGGTTGCGTCAGTGACTTTAATCACAGACCCACCGCGTTGACGTTCGGTACGGACGGCAAGCAGCCGCTTCCGCAATACGTCCCACACTCCCTGCGACATCGCGAGCTCTCGTTCGGCAATCCGCAATTGAGCCGTCTTGCCACCAAATTTCTGCAAACGCAAGGTCTCTTCGTCATATTGTGCTGAAACGACTTCCAACGACTCTTCCATTTCACGAACTTTCTTACGCTGCTGATTTACTTCTTGTAGCAGTGCAAGTTGCCGCTCGCCTTCGGTCGCCTCCGCCAACTGTTTTGCTCGAATCAACTGCCGATCGTAGTTTTCTTTTGCCAGTTTCTTAAGTCGCTTAAGCTCAATTGGATAAAGTCGCTGTTGTTCTGCCGCAAACTGCTGCAACAATTGTTGAATATTGGCCTTAAATCGGTTGTATTCACTGCGCTTTATCCCAACAACATCCGCATCTTCAATCTGGCGCACTCTTGTTTCATACCGAGCGATTTCACGTTCTAGGCCGCGAATGTTGGGGTGCGATCTAACAAGCTGACTGACCTCAGATTCAGTGGGAACTTGCAAAACTGGCTTAATCACCTGTGTGACTTCGCCGGCACCGGCCTTTTCGACAGCCACCTTGTAATTCTCCTCCAGAACTTCCAGCTTAATCTTGGCGAATGCAATTCCTTGCTTCAAATCACTTAGCTGACTCTGCAACCGAGCAAACAGCGTAAACAACCCCTCGGACATTAACACTGCCGTCGCATCTCCCGGGTTGTAGCCGATCGATTCTTTAGTCATCTCAGTAAACCGCTGCTCGTCATCGGCGACTCGCTGTCGTGCTCGCTCGATTTCAGGCTCAAGCCT
>CAZKTR010000175.1:0-6991 GCA_964555525.1 uncultured Pirellulaceae bacterium | reverse complement strand
CCAGCGAAACTCGGTCCATGCCGCTGGTCAAACGATACAACTGCTCTGCCGCAGCGGTGCCATTTAGCGCGTTGAGTTCTTGGATTTCCTGTAAGCCGATTGCGAACACGTTGACGAAAATCGACTCATCAATGTCCGACATCAAGTTGCTCAAACGAGCTCTGCCGTGGACCGTGCCGTCCACCAAATCGGTGACGGTCAAATCGCCAATCGGATCGCTGTGACGATTGGGATCGATGAAACGTTGGACTTCAAAGGCACCTTCGGGGCTGGAGATTTCAAGTATACCTCCTGCCAATCCACCATAGACCGGCGGTGTGTACTTTTCGATCCGGTCTTTGGAAAACCCGAACATCATTGCCCGACAGAACTGCATCATCGTTGTCTTGCCGGCTTCGTTGTAGCCACAAAACAAGGTCATGTTGTCGGATAGCTTGTCAACAGTAAGGCCTTTCCATACGCCAAAGCCGTCGATTTGGAGGTCGGTAATCTTCACGACTGTTCTCCTGAACAATGTGTTGGCATCAAATCATTTGATGCGTGTCAGTTATTGAATGTGGGTGGGGAAACTAAGTTGCGATTAGATGGGGACGATCGAATCGTCTGGGGTGTAAATTTTGTGCTCCGCCAAGTATTCCACCCCTAGCAACATCGCTTTCCGTAGGACTTCACTGCGGCGATTAAGTGACACGTCGGTCATGCCGGCGGTGACTTTGTTATTGACGGTTTGAGGCATCAGGGGGTGGAGGTTAAGTTTGAGCGACTCGTCGCTTTGATAACGGCCCATCGCTCGAAGGTACTCGCCTAACAATGTGTCTTCCTCGTACCAATCGATTGGCATATTGTCGGGCGTCTCGATACGGACGCTGGTGGACCACATCCCTTTGTCGCCGCGGCCAAATTCGTCTCGTAACCACTCGAGCACTTCCGCGGCCCATTCGGGTTTACGGATTAGAGGATTGAAGTCGCCGTCGGTGGTCAAATACCAGCTCGTTAAAACAATTTGGTCGGTCGTGTCAGAAATGACTTTCAATGCTCGTTCGGTCAGTTCATTCTTGAGTTCTTTCATCTGCACTCGCTCAGAAATCGCGACTTTCTGAGGCAAGAACCGCACTCGGTCGGATTCAACGGTTTGTACTCGCAGTTTTCCCGTGCTATCAATACGACAGATTTTGAATCCGCTTAATCCTGTTTCTTTGGGGCTTCGACTTTGTGGCGTGCCTGGGTAAATCACTACCGTGTCGCTTTTTTCAAGTTTGGATGATTTGTGCCGACCACCCATCGCCCAATAATCAACGTGCTTACCCGTCAAAGTGCTTGGTTCGTATTCGCCGTGGGTCAAGGCGATGTTAAACATGTTGTCTTCAGGGGGCAGGAATTCACTTCCGCTGCGACGTTTTGGGTCATAGCTGGCCGCCATAATCCGAGCCAAACTAACACTGTCGCGGCGGTATTCCACATGCTCAACGACCGATGAACTAAAGGTAACCACGTTCGATGGTAGCTCGATGCTACCAGGCCAACGGTCGGGATGATCGCATTCACCTGCCACCCAATAAACTTCGATGCCCTTATCGTTTAAGCGTCGAAACTGATTCAGTAAAAACGCGGCCGACCGAGCGTTGTTTGATTCGATGTCAAATAAGTCGCCTGCCAGCAGTACAAAATCAACTCGCTCAGCAACTGCGGTGTCAAAAATTTTGGTCGCTGCGTGATATGGCGCATTAGCTAACACCTCGATCAAATGCTGCGGTAATTCAAGCAAACCGCTGATCGAAACGTCTAAATGCAAATCGGATGCGTGAATGAATTTTAGCGTTTCTGACATGTCCGATGCCTTCCGTGGACCTTGAGTGACTGATTCGCCAGCGCGTAAAAAGTACATTGCCGCGGCCAGTGAAAACCCCTTCGTTGCTTCAGTTTATCCAAGCACGCAAAAGCTACCTATATCAATGACTCTTGAAGCTCCATTCAGGATCTACGTTCGCCTGCTAGCAGTTTTTCGAGTAGACCAGCGACTACTTTGTTAGGGCGAACTATTACTACTTAGTAAGTACTTCCCCCCTCCAAACGGACTGAATCGCCCCCTTCAGCATTCACCGTGCTTAAGAAATCGTAACAGTCGGCAAACTCGAGCTAACGTGAATAACAAGCACAATAATTGCTGAAGTCAAAACACTCGCTTTAGATTCCGAAAAACTACTACGACCGGCACCTCGCGCATTTTCGGGGTAATTCCGGCGTTCGAAACTAAAAGAGAGATTGGAAAATGTCCTTCAAAACTAACTCACGTGCTTGCATTGCTATCCTCGCACTTTGCATTTCAACATTGGCGGGCTGCCGAAGTTATGGCCCCACCGACTTGGTACCAGCAGCTGACGTATTGAATCGCAGTTGCTGTAATCCCAACCAAGAACAACAAATCAACTTCCTAAACTTGCGCCGTACGCCTCCAGAGCAGTACGTGCTGAGCAAGGGGGATGTCTTGGGGATTTACATCCAAGGCATTACTGGTGACGCGGCTGTTCCACCACCAGTCAATTTTGCTGACCAAGACAGTCAGCCTGCGATTGGCTACCCAGTTCCAATCCGCGACGATGGTTATATCTCATTGCCACTGATCGCACCGATTCGCGTGACTGGCCTAACCGTTGGTGAAGCAGAAGCAAAAATCGTCCGTGCCTACACTCAAGACAAAAAAATCTTGTTAGAAGGTAACGAGAAGATCATCGTAACACTGATGCAGCGTCGTACATACAACGTCTTGGTCATCCGTGAAGACGGTGGACCCACCAACAATAGTGCTCGGGGCTTGAACCGAAACGAAATCTACCTCGACGAAGGTCTCACCACAGAGTCATTCTCGATCGAATTGCCTGCCTACGAGAACGATGTTCTCCACGCTCTTAGTGAAACTGGCGGAATGCCTGGTGAGTCTGCTCGTAACGAGATCATTATCCTCCGCGGAGCGATGAACGGTGGCCAAAACCCAAATGCGATCATTCAAGCAGTTGGGCAAACCAGAAACAACCAATCGCAAACGCTTGAAGGAGCCAACGTTGTTCGGATTCCAATTCGTGGCGATGTAGGATCGTTCCCACAGTTGAGCGAAGACGACATTACTCTTGAAGACGGCGACGTTGTCTTCATCAAGGGGCGTCAGCGAGATGTCTTCTACACTGGTGGTTTGCTAGAAGGTGGACGCTTCCCGTTGCCTCGCGATTACGACATTGACGTGTTAGAAGCGATGGCGATGGCCGGTGGTTCGGTTAGTGCATCTGCAGGTTCAAGCGGCACGGGGGCATTCAGCGGCCTTGGCAATATCATGCCAGCAACACAAGTTACTGTGTTGCGAAAGTGCGGATGTGAGCAAGTTGCGATCGACGTCGACTTGCGATACGCATTGGCTGAGCCTTGCGAGCGAGTGATTGTCCAACCGGGTGACTTGATCATCTTGGAATATCGCAAGAACGAGCTGTTTGCCAACTCATTTGTTTCAATCTTCCAGTTCGGCGGTATCTTTAACTTGTTCCGATAGTTCAATCTTCGAACAAATGTTGCTTAAGAAGCAACAAGCCTAATCAGTTTCGAACGAAAGCACGTCAAGCAAAATCGCTTGGCGTGCTTTTTTCGTTCCGGTGAGCCGAACGCGCTAGCGTCGGGCGTTGTGTCAGGTTTTGCCGGGGCTAGGACAAGCGGCATTCTGTTAATGCCCGACGCTAGTGCGAACGGCTCACAGGCGTGATCGCAGTTTCTGGGCTCCTTGGGGCGACCCGCTCAAAAAACGCTTCCAGCTCCACCCAGTAACGCTCTGGCAAAGGGTGCAAGTGAGTCATGCCCGGTTCTTCGAAAAACTCCTTGTTGGCAGACGGGGAACTATCAAACAGCTTCCTGCCCAGATCGATAGGGATCAGCATGTCGGCTTCTCCGTGTGATTGAAACAGAGGCACATTGCAACGCTTGATTGCCTCCGCTGAATTCATCTCGTTTTGCATGACCCAGTGCACCGGAAACATCCAATACTTTCGCGACGCCGCATCCGGCAACGAACTAAACGTCCGTTGCAAAATCAATGCTTTACAGCCGTGCTTTTCTGCTAAGTAACACGCTACCCCACCGCCCAAGGACTGCCCAACGATAATCACCTCGGTCGGTTTCACTTTGTCTTGTTCGCATACCCACGCTAACGCGGCATCAGCATCTTGCTGCAGTCCCGCCTCATGCGGCGAGCCCTCGCTTTTACCATAGCCACGATAGTCAAAGCTAAAAACGTTTGCCTGTAGAACGCGGCTGAATTGTTTGGACGTAAACGACCCCACCTGTGCGATGTTCTCAGCGTTGCCATGGCAGTACAGAATCGTGCGAGGTCGCATTGAATCGGCCGCATCTTCTGATTCATCGCCCTCCCCTTGAAGTGGCAAGTACCAGCCGAAAAGCTTGGTTCCGTCCGCCGCCTCAAACTCCACTTCCGTAAACCCTTGTTGATCAGGTTTCCAAATGTCAGCCGAGTACTCCGCTCCCTGATAGATCAAGCGATTTTCAAAAAGAGCCAAGCAAGCGAGCATCAGCAAGTAAACTACAAGAGCGACAACCAACAGGCGACGTAAAAAACGCAAACAACTAGACAGCAGCAGTTGGCCAATGCTAGGGGAGGCTACCGAAGCCTCGACATCAGCGAGTTTCTTTTCAAGAGCTGCTGGGATCTGGCTGTCAGTTGGTTGGTTATTTGGATCGACGTTCAACGAAATCCCTATTACGACGGAAAAATTTGGTTGGTTGTATTTTGAATCAAACGTTATACTTCCGCAACTTTGAATCTTGCGGTTTGTTGTCCTTATCAAAAAACGTTTGTTCGTTTTCCGCGATTAACCTGTCACAAACGAGCACTCCTCTTGTCTTCAACGGCCCCAACAACTGCATCTTCCACGCCTAAGCTGCTGGTCATCGTGGCGACTTACAACGAGATCGACAGTCTACCGAGACTGGTTATCCAGATCGACCAACGGCTTCCTGAGGCTGACATTCTGGTGATTGACGACGCGTCCCCTGATGGCACGGGCAATTGGTGTGAAGAGGTCGCCGACAAATATCCGCAACTGTCTGTCATGCACCGCGCCGGCAAGCTAGGTCTAGGGTCTGCCGCGGTGGAAGGTTTTCAATGGGCCGCTCAGCGCGATTATGATTTGATCGCGACCATGGACGCGGACCTAAGCCACGCTCCGCAGAGCCTCTTGGAGATGCATGAAAAAATGCGGTCGGTCGAGTTTGAGCAAATCGGTGTGATGATCGGTAGTCGCTACGTCTCAGGCGGAGGCACCGAAGGCTGGCCGTTGAGCCGCCGAATAGCTTCCAAAGCCGTTAATGCATTCGCGAGATTTTGGCTGCGACTAAAAACCAAAGACAATAGCGGAGCCTTCCGGATCTACCGGAGCGAAGCATTGGCTAATTTGGACGTATCAAGTGTGAAGAGCTCTGACTACGCCTACCTAGAAGAAATCCTGTGGCGGTTGAATCGAAATGGCGTTCAAATGGCTGAACATCCGATCGTGTTTCGCAACCGGGAGCTCGGCCGCTCCAAAACCAGCCCGATTTTAGGAGCGAAGGTATTTTGGCAGATATTGCGAATGGGTCTGGGACGTTGGTAAATCTTGGCCTTCAAACCAAATGAAGACCTTACCAAGCCAACGGAGACTGGTACAATTTGCCGCTTCAATCTTTCAACCTTAGAAATTTTCCGTAGAGGACCCAGTACGATGGCCAAAGCAACTGCCCGTCACATTCTTGTCGAAACACTTGAGCAATGCGAAAAGCTCAAAGCCGAAATCGAAGCCGGTGGCGACTTCAAAGCCGCAGCCATGGAAAACTCAAGCTGCCCGTCCGGGTTGCAGGGTGGTGATCTTGGCGAATTCGGTCCTGGCCAAATGGTTCCTGAATTCGATGCCGTCGTTTTCAGCGCACCGGTCAACACCGTCCAAGGGCCCGTGAAGACTCAATTTGGTTATCACTTACTTGAAGTGACTAGTCGCGAAGACTAACCCAAAGACAAGGTCCCCCGGCAGTATTCGGCTGCCGGTAAGGAACCCAATGGCACTCATTTTGCGCTGTCGCCACGAATGTAGCCGCCGCGCATAGCTGTGGGTGGAAACCCACAGATACGCGCCACGCTCCGAACGAAAGCCCCGGATGGGGCGGCCGCAAGATGCACTGTCGTCGAATTTGATGTTTGCGATCGCCACTTCTTGTTGAATCGGCCGATGAAAAACGAATCCCAAAACCATAGCCGTTGGCAATTGAAAACCAAAACTTTGGTGATCTCGCAAACGCCGTTGATTATGGGCATCGTCAATGCGACGCCGGACAGTTTTTCCGATGGCGGAAACTATCGGGCTCCCGAAGATGCAATCGCCCATGGTTTGCGTTTAGCCGCCGAAGGTGCGGACATCATCGACATCGGTGGCGAAAGTACTCGTCCGTACAGCGAACCAGTCTCCGCGGAGCAAGAAATTGAACGCGTGGTTCGCGTGGTCCAAGGCATCGCTGCGAAAACCGACGTGCCGATCTCCATCGACACCAGCAAAGCCGTTGTCGCGACCGCTGCGATCCAAGCCGGGGCGGAGGTCATCAACGACGTTACTGGTTTGACCGGCGACCCCAACATGCTAAAAGTCGCCGCAGACTCCGGTGTGGGTGTTTGTGCGATGCACATGCAAGGCACTCCGGCGACGATGCAAGATAATCCTCACTACGAAAATGTCGTTCGGGAAGTGGTGGAGTATCTTAAACAGCGCAAAGCTTGCTTGCTGGAAGCTGGCATCCCACTAGAAAAGATCTGCCTTGATCCTGGTATCGGTTTTGGGAAAACGCACGGGCACAACCTTGAGCTACTGGCTGGCTGCGAGGCATTTCTTGAACTCGGTTGTCCGATTTTGATCGGGCATTCACGCAAAGGTTTTATCGGCAAACTGCTCAACGACAAACAAGCCGAACGCGA
>CAZKTR010000174.1:0-7025 GCA_964555525.1 uncultured Pirellulaceae bacterium | reverse complement strand
AAAACTAAGTTTCCGTTTGGGAGTCGATTCAAAAAATAGGGCTCTGGTATAAGTGTTGGTTCCTCGCGGTAATCCGGCCGATTCAATATGGAATTTGTAACCGAGGTAAACGTCTCAAATTCTGCGTCACTTAGTGATTGCAAATCACGATCAATGTATGTTCTAAATCGTTGCAGTTGAATTTGATGCCAGCAAGTCGGCGCAGCGCAAATCAATACAATTGCGGTAACGAAAATTAAAAATTTCTTCAGTGAAAATCTCATGTCTCAATCTAGATAGCTGCTAGAAAAAATTGCTTCGAGTTTGAATCATTGTATTCGGTTTTATTTGTCTTGCGTTGTCTGTTTGGGAGGCACCGGAATGAGAGTTGTTGTGCGGTGCATCCGTTTGGGAATATTGGATCGTGCGAGTGCCTAAGGGGTCGGCGATATGATAGCTGTTTTAATCGTTACGACCCGAACGGAAGGTCTAATCAAAATGGTCGATGCATACCGTTAAAGTTTGTGGAGACTGTTTTCCTTCGCGCCGAAACCCGATACTGGTGTTGTTCCTACAGAATCTCCTAACCGTTGAGCAGCACTTATGACTATTGATGACGCCGTTAATGTAAACGTACAGCACGAATTGGCGGATCTAAAGAAAACGCGTAGTCGTCGCGGATCGGGACTTCAGTCTCCGCTTGAAACTTATCTTCGTGAAATCAACGAAACCGCATTGTTAACAGCTGACGAAGAGAAGGAACTCGCGAGAGCGATTGCGTTAGGAGACGTTCGGGCTCGTGATCGAATGGTTCGAGCCAACTTGCGGTTGGTTGTGAATATTGCCAGAGGCTACACCGGTAAAGGTCTTGGCCTGCAAGATTTGATTGAAGAAGGTAACTTGGGTTTGTTAAGAGCGGTTGAAGGATTTGATCCGGACATGGGGACCCGTTTCAGTACTTACGCAAGTTACTGGATTAAGCAATCGATTAAGCGGGCGTTGATCAACAGTGCCAAGACGATTCGGATTCCGGCATATATGGTTGAGCTGTTGTCGAAGTGGCGACGAGCATCGATTCGGTTGACGGATGAGTTAAAGCGAAATCCAACCCCAGAAGAAGTTGCACGGTTGTTAGGTTTGCCAAAACGCAAACTGCCGATCATCAAAAAGGCAATTCAGATCTACAACTCGACTCCGCAAACGGATCAATCGGATTCGGGTTGGTCGTTGGGCGAGTTGGTGATGGATGATCGTTCACGGAGTCCTGCTCAAGAGCTTCTTGAGAGCGATACAATGGAGCAGGTTCGCGGCATGATGCAAGACCTAGATGAGCGCGAGTTTACCGTTTTGAAAATGCGATTTGGTTTGCAAGACACCGAACCTCGCACGTTGAAAGAAATAGGTGAGTTGCTTGGGTTGACTCGGGAACGTGTTCGGCAAATCGAAACCGAAGCGCTCAAGCGTTTGGGAGACGGTCTGAGAGATCCACGTGATATGGAAATGATTATGCCGTTTTAGAGATTGGTTTTGTTTAATTCAATCGCTTTTAGATCCTCCTTTCTTTTAGTTGTTATTGTTTGGCCTAGCATCATCACTGCTCTGGTCAAAGGTATAACTTTCGACTTTCAGTTTAACCTTAACTTTCTAGCCGTTTATCATGGACCAAGTAACTCCAGACGCCTCAGCACCCAACGAAAGCATTGACCAACTGTTGGCCCGAATCAACGGGATAGTTGGAGGAACTCCGGTTGCCGCTGTCCCGCAAGAAGAGCCGGCACCTGTTCAGCCCGCTGCACCGGTTGTGGCTCAAGATGCCGACCAGCTAAGACAGCAGGCGCAGGGTGATGTTAATACATTCTGGCCAAAAGAGCCAGAAACGATGTACGAGGCGGGGATTTCAGCAGCGTCTCTGGAGGAGATAATCGCCAAGTATTTACTGGCCATTGGCGAGGCAACCATTCGCGCCGTTGCAACGCAAGTTGCCATGCCGTTTAAGTTGGTCGAAGAAATTATTGTTCGGATGAAGCAGGAGCAACAGTTAACCTTCATCGATTCGCAGATGAATGACTATGTTTGTAAGTTGACCGATATTGGTCGAGATCGCGCACGGCGGTATTCAGACTTTTGTAGCTACTTCGGCGCTGCACCAGTGTCGTTTTCTGCCTATATCAAAAGCGTAACTGCTCAAACCATCAATGATCAAAGTCCATCCGAAGAAGACCTAGCTCGGGCGTTTTCGGATCTTTTGATTGACCCAGCAATGATGGTCAAACTCGGCCCGGCGGTCAACAGTGGTCGTGGCATGTTCTTGTTCGGTTACCCGGGCAACGGTAAGACAAGTATCGCAGAACGGATTACCGCAGCCTTCGGACCTTATGTTTGGATCCCAAGGTCGATCTCGATGGACCGAGATATTGTCCGTATTTTCGATCCGATGAGTCACGTCGAGTGTCCGATCGAAGAAGGCGAAGGCTTGTTGTCAAACCAGGACTTTGATAGCCGTTGGGTTAGAATTCGTCGCCCAACCATTATCGTTGGTGGTGAATTGACGATGAGCCAGCTTGAGATTCAATACAATCCTCAGACGGGTATCAGCGAAGCTCCCGTGCAAATGAAAAGCAATACTGGTTTGTTGCTGATCGATGACTTCGGCCGTCAGCGAATGTCTGTTGACGAATTGTTGAATCGATGGATTGTTCCTTTGGAGAAGCGTTACGATTTCTTGACGACAAGTAATGGTAAATCGATTCAAGTTCCTTTCGATCAATTGGTCGTGTTTTCGACCAACTTGGAGCCAAAGGACTTAGTCGACGATGCGTTTTTGCGACGTATTCCGTACAAGATCGAAGTGCCGAATCCGTCTGTTGAAAACTTCGTGAAGCTTTTCAAGATCATGTGCGGTATTTATAAGTTTGAGTGGAAGCCTGAGTTGATTCAGTGGTTGATTCAAAAGCATTACTTGCCGACAAACCGCCCACTGCGAAACTGCCACCCGCGTGACCTCTTGCTGCAAGTTCAAAACTACTGCAAGTATTTGAAAAGGCCGCAAGTTTTAACCGAGGAATCATTGGATTTTGCCTGCGAGAATTACTTCTCGATCATGTAGGCCGAGTCAGCAACAGGCCTCGGTACTTGGGTTCAAAACCGAGTTTTTGAAATACGCCTCCAGCGGCAGACTCGGATTCAAGTGTGTGGGCTTCGACCAGTTCGACGCCGCTCTGCATGGCGTGTTTTAGGGCTTCGCCCAGAAGAAAAGTGGCGATGCCCGAGCGACGAAGTTCTTCGGGTACGTTGAGCCCGAAAATGCCACGGGCGCGGGCCACACCGGCGTAGAGTGGTTCCATGTCCCAAAGGGAGACGTCACCACAAACTGTTTGATCAACTTTGTTGTAGATGCTTAGTCGCTCGGTCTGAGAAGTTCCTAGCGTGCAGTTGTCCCACCAGGTTTGTGGTGTCGAGTCTTTAACTGTGTTGATTTTGTATTTCCTGCGAATCGCTAATTGGTCACGTCCACCGATCGGACGGAAGGTCAATAAGCTGCGTTGCCAAACGACGATTCGATCATGTTCCACGAACTCGTTGCTTTGGCATGCTGCAACGAAGGGTGCATCGTGTTCTAGAACACCTGGGATTTCGCTTCCGCCATAGAGTCCCATATAAAAAGGTGCGTGAGGGAAGCAGGATCCCGCGTGAATGTTGGTTGCGCCTTTGTCGGCTAAATACTCGCAAGCTTTTTGCAGTAGCTGTGAAGCTACCTCGGTGGCCTCTGGGATGTCCAAAACTTTGAGGGCTGCTACGACGCCTTGCGATCGGTCGATGTCCGAGCCCGTTGAGTTTCTTGAAAAACCGGCGTGAACGAAACCAGTTACCTCTAGCCTTTGGTCTACCTTGCGAAACGCTAAAATCAATCCAGCTGGGTCAAAGTAGGGCTTGGAGAACAAATGTTTCTCGCAGAGTAATACGGAGAGCTTTTCGATTTGGCCCGCCATCGGTTGCTGTCGGTTCCACAAGTCAACGAGCAACGGCGGGTCAGTGTTTATGAAATGGCGATAGAAAATCATAGCAAGTGAAAAGGACGGTGGTTGCTTAGGCAGACTCGGTAGCGAGAGAAGAAATGTTTTTGAGTTGGTGTAGTCCGATAATCGCCAGGCCGATCAACGACAATAGCAGGAAGTTGTTGGTCAGTGCAATTCCGAGTAAGACCGCCAGTGCTACCCAAGACAGGCGAATTCCGTCACGATCATGAAACGCGAACGCAAGCTTGCCGCGTCTGGCAGTCCGTCTGCTGAGCAAGTAGCTTTGGATTATATTGTAAAACCAATAGTCGCGGTCGACAAAATAAATTTCATTCGGAACTTGGCCGGTCACTTTCCAGAGCAGCGAGATCCAGACTTTTAGGAAGGTGGTGGTGCGATTCATGGGTCTTTATGCGGCGGCACGTGCTTTGCGTGTTCGGACTGGGCGATCTTTCCAGCGCCGATGGACCCACCAAAACTGCTCTGGCGCGTCGTGAATCGCTTCGGCCAATCGGTCGTTGTACCACTGGGTGAGTTTTTTGACGTCGTTAAGCTCAGCTGGCAATGATAGTGGGTCTGCGACTCCGGTGCAGCCAATTTCAAAATGCAGTGGTTTATCGGTATGTTTGCAGTAGCTGACCATCATTGGTGCTTTGCCGGAGAGCGTGAACAGTGCGACGGCCTTGTGGCATGAGGCAGGTCGACCGAGGAAATCAATCCAACAGCCTTTTTTGCCCGCGTGTTGGTCTCCCAGTAATGTGATGATTCCACCGGACTCAAGTACTTCTTGAATCGCCGTTGCACTGCCGTCTTTGGGGAGGATGAACTGGCCGTTGCAGCCGCGAAAATCATTGATGAAGTCGTCTAGAAACGGGTTATCCATCGTTCGGGCTACCGTGTAGGACGGCATTCCTAGTAAGCCTGTGACGTAGCCACCCATTTCAAAGTTTCCGTGGTGACCCGAGACTGCTACCAACGGGCGGTAGTCAATCAGGTAGTTCGTCATTTGAACTTTGTCACGAATGTAAACGTGATCACGCCAATTTGAGTCGTGAATTTTTCGAGGGGCTTGAGCGACTTCGCAAGCCATGAGCGTCAAGTGGTACCACATTTCCCGTGACATGTCGGTTCGCTGTTCGGGCGACAGGTCGGGGTAAACGGCAGCGATGTTTTCGTCAATCACTTTGTGGCGAAACTTGAATACGTCGCAAAACAGCCAAGCAATCCCTCGGCAGAGTGACGCGCACATCGTAATTGGCAACACTTGGATTATCGCTAGGATCAATTGCAGTGCCAGATATTCCAAATAGGTTTTCAAATAGCTCGTCATCTATTATCACGAATCGCTGGGGCATGTTTGATTGTGGTGGGATTGTGACAGTTTTTTCGATTTGAAGGAACACTGATCGTTGTTTGGAAGACTTTGTCGGCTAGGTAACACCTACGCTCGTTTTCACCCGCATAACCCGGAATTTCTATCGTTGATGGGTTGAGTTGGCGGAGATATTGGCCACGAAGCACGATTTTTGGGGCTAATCTTCCCATGAAGTACGACTAGGCGCTTGCGCGCTCATCAAGCTTCAAGTTCCTTTTCCCGGAAGTTGTTTAGTTAGAAGATGCGGCCGTGAGGCTGCGGCCAAATTTCTATGAAGCCTGCACAAAAAACTCACTCCAACTTAATTTCCCGCTGGTTAGGACGGTTGTCTTCCGATTCGTTGGAGGATGCGCCACTGCAGCTAATGGCTTTAGAAGATCGCGTTCTGTATAGCGCCGGTCCAGTGCCTGTTGAAGTTGTTAGCGCCGGTGCGGATTTGGTTTCGCAAGGGGATTTGCAAAACGTCTCGGCCAGTGAACTCGGGCTTTCTGCGGTTGAAGCCGACGTAACGAACACGATTGAATTTTTGCAGACGCAGATCGAATTCGCCGATTCAATCGATACCATTGTTGATATTCAGGCGGTCGATAACGGGACACTTGATGGTGATTTGGGGGATAGCGATGCGTTGGGAGTTGTTGATGCGTCTCAAATAGCCGCTGTGCAAGCAACTGCGGTGGATCCAGTTTTGGCGGATGAACGTGTGACGGCAGCTGCGTCGGCAGGGTTCGCGAATGGGGTTTCTTTTTCCGGTCGTGTGTTTCACGACGTTGATGGTGATGGCAACGTTGACGAAAATCAATTTCTGGAAGGTGTCCAAGTAACGTTATTCGGTGATGACGGTATCCGTGACGGTATTCTGAGCCAATCAGATTTTGACACGGCAGATTCGCTCACTACAAGAACCGATGCCAATGGCTTCTATGAATTCACAGATCTTAAGGTAGGTGAAACCTATTTCGTTGTTGTCAATTCATTGACACTGGGTGAACATTTTGAAATCAACGGGCTGCTCAATGGGAATTCAGTTGCGGAAGATGTGTGGGGGGCGCAAACCTACGCGAGTGAAGGGGCATTGTTTGATCGAGGTGCTGGTCAAGAAGTCCACTCTGGAGGTGCATTCTACGGTGGCTATGACATCGACCAATCTGATAGCCCGAATATTATCGACAATTTTCAGCACATCATTCGCCACTCGTCATTAACCGTCGATGCAACCGATGTTGATTTTGGGTTTAGCTTTAATGTCGTAACCAACACCCGAGGCGGCGGCTTCCAGAGCGACAGTGTGAATTCTAATCAGACGGTTCAGGGCTCACTCCGGCAGTTCATTGCCAACGCCAATGCTATCGCTGGTAGCAACGAAATGAGATTCGTGCCGGTTGTCGATGCCAGCGAAACTCTTTCGACAGGAGACATTTGGAGGATCGATATTGAGAATGCATTGCCGGCGATTACGGACCATGGAACCACGATAAGCGGTCTTGGTTATCACACTGACGGTAGCCTGATTGCTAGGGATCCAGTTCAGGTGTCATCAGGTGGTGGTGGAAGCCTTGGGTTTGGTGTAGTTGATGCCGACTTAGGGCCAGATTATCGTCCGCTGTTAGAATTGTCAGGAACGGCGTCAAGTTTTGATGTAGGGCTCGTCGGGC
>CAZKTR010000173.1:0-7033 GCA_964555525.1 uncultured Pirellulaceae bacterium | reverse complement strand
GGGATAGCCGGGGTAAGTATATGATTGGTTGACAAAATTTAGGGTAGAACCGTTGCCCAAGGCGAACGATAGGGTACCCCCGGCCACAACTCCTTCTCCAGCGTCGTTATCCAACACGACATGCACGATGTCTGCCTCAGCGGTTTGCGCGCCAGAAAAGGCTGCCACTGCTGCTCCGGCAGCGTACATCGCCCAACGTTTCTTGTTTACATTCGCAGGTAGTTTCTTCATTGCACCATTTCCTAATACGAGTTGTCAGTCAAAAAGCCGAATCTAAAATTAACAATTCAGCGATGGATAATAGTATTTTTAATTACTATCAAATGGATAGATTGTCATTTTGCGCACACAATTATCAAATGTCAATCAAACCTTCCCTAAAATTAGGCTTATACGACTTCAGAAGTTTCCGACTGCTTTCCCGTGCCTTGATTTGCGAATAACAACCTTGAATCTATCGGAAATCCTGAAGGTGGCAGCATCAACTAACTACACAAAAACGTGACTCATTCGTGTCCTGCGGTGGAAAATCCCGTAAAACCCGGACAATTGGCAAAAAGGCCGCCCTTCAGGACCGCCTTTTAATGGTTGGTGTTGTAACGCACGTAACATCTGGCGGATTTGAGTTTAATTTATTCGCTGGCAGGGCTAAATCGACGAACATGCCGTTGCCTTTTGCAAATTTCCCGGATGTCTCTAAGTCAATTTTCCACACTTTGACCGCGGCCCACTTAAAATATAGCAGGGTAACGATCTCCACTAAGTTTCTGTACATGGTTCAAACCAGTTGCTTTCAACTTCACAAGTCGCAGACGGTTGATCGACCAAGAAAGAACAAGAACCTAGCAAGTTATGAACGATGTAACGCTAATCATACAAGCCGTCGCTGCGGGCCAAGCAAGCGCTACCGACGACTTGCTACCAGTGATCTACAGTGACCTGAAGCGATTGGCGTCATCGAGACTTGCCAACGAACGAGCTGGGCATACTCTGCAACCGACTGCGTTGGTTCACGAAGCCTACATGCGATTGGTAGGTTCCAATTCAGATACTTGGGAAAACCGAGCACACTTTTACGGGGCTGCCTCGGAAGCAATGCGCAGGATCCTGATCGACCACGCTCGCCGCAAAAAGCGAAAGAAGCGCGGCGGCGATGCAAAGCGTGTTCAACTGGATGACATCGCTGAGGTTCATTCCGAATCCGAAGAACTCTTGGCACTGGATGAAGCCCTGTCCGAACTTGAATTGTTGGACAAGACGAAAGCTGAATTAGTCAAACTCAAATTCTTCGGCGGAATGAAGTTGGACGACGCCGCCAAAGTGCTCGACATTCCTTCGCGGACCGCCGACCGGTACTGGGCGTATGCGAGAGCCTGGCTCCAGCGGCACATCGCCGAGCAGGGAGCAGACTAAGCCATGCGAACCGTTGACTTACGCGAACAGGAAATCTTTCTCGAAGCCCTAGAGATTTCGTCACCCATTGCGCGACTTGACTTTGTTTACCAAGCCTGCGCAGACAACGTTAACCTTCGTAATCGCGTCCAACAGCTGTTGGACTTGCAAACTGGCGACAGTTTTATTCTTGACCGAGAAGTTACGCTAGATCGTGATGGTAATATTACGTCCGGCGAAGATCAGGCGGCAGACCTGACCGGTCAAACCATTGGTCGATACCATCTGGTCCGCTTGTTGGGCTCTGGTGGTATGGGCGATGTTTATCTTGCCGAACAAAAATCACCAATTCGCCGGCGGGTGGCGGTTAAGGTCATCAAGCTAGGCCTAGACACAAAGAGCTTCATTGCTCGATTTGCCGCAGAACGGCAAGCTTTGGCGGTGATGGACCACCGAGGCATTACAAAAGTTTTCGATGCGGGTGCGACCAAGACGGGCCGTCCGTTTTTTGCCATGGAGTTGGTATCTGGCGAGCCCATCACCGTGTTCTGTGATGACCAGCGACTTTCGATCGATCAGCGACTTGGGATCTTTCGCGAGCTGTGCAACTCGATACAGCATGCCCATCAAAAGGGCCTGATCCACCGTGACTTGAAACCGTCCAACATTCTGGTGACCAAAAGAGACGGCGAGTTCCTTTCGAAGGTGATTGACTTTGGTGTTTCCAAAGCTACCCATGGTCGCGTTACTGGCGAAACCGATTTGACCAAACATGCTTTCATGATCGGCACGCCGGAATACATGAGCCCCGAACAAACCGACACGCAAGGCAATGATCAGGATATTCGAACGGATGTCTATTCGCTGGGGGCGATTTTGTTCGAGCTGTTGACCGGTTCAACGCCCTTTGAGCTGGAAGACTTAAAATCCAAGAACGTATTTTCGATTCGCGAGATCATTCAAACTCGGTCCGTCGAAATGCCAAGCTGTCGTTTGGCAAAATTGGTTGACAACAAGCCCCAAGTTTTTCGTGACCGCGGATTGACACAAAAAGAACTACAAGCGGAGTTGAAGGGAAATCTTGATGCGATCACTTTGAAGTGTCTCTCCAAAGACCGCGCCGAACGTTACGGGTCGGTGGCCGAACTGGCTGCCGATTTGGACCGGCACTTGACGGGTGATTCGATTGCAACCATTCGGCAACCGATCTTAGCTTACTGGCAGCGTCGGTTTCGCAAGCACAAATGGCTGTTGATTGCGTCGGCCACGTTCGCAATGGCTCTGATTGCGGTTTCGATTTCCAGCATGCGGGCAGCTTCCCGCGCCAACCGATTGGCTTCACAGGCGATCGAAGCGGAGAGCCTATCCAAACAACGATTTAAGGAACTCGTACATGCGCGGCAAAATGCACAGCTTGAAAAAGCTCGTTCACGTTCTTTTGAAAAACAGTACAAAGCCTTGGGACGGCAGATACGAAACGAAGAAGCGCATCTACGAGCCGTAGCGGACTTTAACCGCTTGCCACAAGAGGTAAACAAAGACGTCGCAATCTCTAAGTGGCTTCGCAATCAACTGCCTAAAAAGGAAATCGGTAACCTGTTACCCGTTAGCGAATCCGGAGACGCACAGTCTGGCGACATGTTTTTTTTGAAACTGATTTTGGAGCGACAACGCGAAAACTTTGGTGGAACCGATCCTTTGGTTGCCAACACATTGGACCTGCTAGGTGAAAAATACTTGAATTCGAAAAAGTTCGACGATGCGATTACCAAGCTTCAAGAGAGCCTTTACATTCATACCGAGAATGATCGCGAGTCTGAAGATCGAGTTCGCACGATGATCTTGCTGACCAAGGCGTTAAAGCTGGCCGGTCGCGACGTAGAATCCGACTCGCAGATGGAAACCGTTCGGCTTTATTTGGGTCGCCTGCCCAGTACTTCGCGACTTCATAAGATGGTGGAAGAACTCGAAAGACCGTGATCGCGATCGCCCAGCTACGTCGCAAATCTTCAAAGCTTCGCTAAATGACGTGATGTTTCTCAAAGGCCATACTGGCATTTAGCACCGAACCATTGACCAATTGTTGAAGACTTTTTGAACATTGTTTAAAAAGTATTTCGAAGGCTCCCTAAGTCCCCAAATGCCGACAGGGCATTCTATCAGACAGGGGCTAGTTTTTGCATCGTTTAGTCTATAAAAAGAATTGCAAGCTAACGTGTAATCTGACAGAATTTCTGGCGTCTAAAATGCCACTGTCCCCATTAATGTCTTAAAAGTCGCATGCTCAAGTCACTGTTAAACTTTCATAAGAACCACCACACCCATCCATCCTATTTGGGGTTCTTGAAGGGCAGTATCGGAATGATGCTCAACCCAGAAGGGACGCAGTCTGTTTTCGAAATGGAAGATGGACTACTCAAATCAAAAAGCACTGAAGAGCTACTTCGCTTTACGTCCAAAGATCCGGCGGTTGATGCCATGATCAAGGAACGTTACTTACAACCGGTCCCAGATACAACTGCCCTCGGCAAGCTCCCCAAAAACACGTTAGGCTACAAATACTTTTATCATCTTGACTCGATGGGATTTGACCCTGATTACTATCGCAAGATCGACGTGCAAAACGATACCGACTATGTGATGATGCGAATCCGCCAGACCCATGATATTTGGCATGTCGTGACAGGGTTCGATACACATCCCTTAGGCGAGATTGCGATCAAGGCAGTTGAACTGTCGCAGACACATCGCCCGATGGCGGCTGCGATTTGTGCCGGGGGCGTGTTTCGCTATATGCTCAAGGAGCCAGAGTTGTTTGGAGATTGTCTTGAGTCCATTGTGGCGGGGTACCACATGGGGCTTCAGTCAAAGGCCTTGCTTGCCATGAAATGGGAAGAGCTTTGGGATCGCGACTTGGACGATTTGCGAGAACGATTGGGCGTGGTTCCGGTCGGTCCGCATGGTGGGAAATTATCCGTCGACTTTTCGCCAAGGTCATCTGCTGTTGCGGACAAAGAAGCCAAAGCGGCGATCGCCGAAGCACTCAAACAATTCACTCAAGCAAACCCGGACATGGTCAACGACGATGCCGGGTTGAACGACCACCACGACATTGGACACTAACATATTCCGTAGCTGGATTCGCCAGAATTCAGGCCCGCTGCGAAACCCGAAGTCTTGGCGACTCCGGCTACTTTAACTTTTATCATTTGAGAAATAACTTGAATACTCCCCGAGATCTCGTAAACATTACGCCGCCGGACATCAAGTTCTCGCGGGCTGATTTTACTTTCGACCGTGTCATTAAAACGACGACCTCCATTTGCCCGGAATGCTTGGAGAAAATTCCGGCGGAGGTTGTCGAAAAAGACAACCGCGTCTTCATGCTAAAAACCTGTGAAAAACACGGTGACTTTTCAGCACTGCTGGCGTCCGACGTGCGACATTACTACGTCGCCGACCCAGCGGTCGAACAAGTCGCTTGCTGCTGTGGACCAAATCAACACTGTGGCGATCAAGTCGAAAATCACAGCTGCAATATGCTGATTGAGATCACCCAAAGCTGCAATTTGACTTGTCCCACCTGCTACGCGGGTTCGTCACCTCAAAACAAATCGTTTATGTCGATCGAAAAATTCGAAGCGACGCTCGACGGGTTGCTTGAAATGGGCAAAGGCGAAGCGGATTTGATCCAGCTGTCCGGCGGTGAACCCACGATCCACCCAGACTTCTTTGCGATGCTGCAAATGGCGATCGATAAAGGGATCAAACAAGTTTACATCAACACCAACGGACTATTGCTGGCCAAGGCTGATTTTGCCGACCGGATTGCCAAACATGGTCCGAAAGTTTCTATCTACCTGCAATTCGATGGCTTCAAGTCCAGCACTTACGAATCGTTGCGAGGACGAGACTTAACGGAAACAAAACGCAAGGCACTTGAGAATTGCGAGCGACTGAAAATCAATACGGTTCCGATCATGACGCTGACGCGTGGAATTAACCACGATGAAGTCGGCGAGTTTATCCGATTCGCGACCACGAAGGTTGACAGCATTCGAAAAGTGATGATCCAACCAGCGATGTATTCTGGCCGATACGACAATCCCATGCTGGACGATCGTTTAACACTCGCCGACGTGGCGAAGTTGATCGTCGAACAGACTGATGGCGTATTTTCTGAAGACGACTTTACTCCGATTCCTTGCTCGGATCCTAACTGTTTCAGCATGGCAGCGGCCGTTCGCACCAAAGAAGGCCTGACACCGCTGTCTCGATACCTACCCCGGTACAGCCAATGGGCCGAAGACGGCATCAGCCAACTAATCGCCACCGTGTCGGATACCTTTGACAGTGCTGGCAGCCTCGGTGACTTGTTGCAAAAAGTCATGGGATCTTCTGCAGTCGCGAATATGGAGGAAGCCGCTGTTGATCGCTTGCTGGGGCTGGTCGCCTCGCTGCCATCAGAATTGGGAACCCACGATTCAGAAGACTGGAATTCTTTGTTCGCAATCGGAATCAAACCATTCATGGATGCTTACACTTACGATCAAGATCGAATCGACAAGTGCTGTGTCCACATCATTTCAGCTGAAGGAAAACCCGTTTCTTTCTGCGAATACAACGCCATTAATCGGCCGACAGGAAATCTATAATGACAGATTCAAATCAAACTGCTGCTTGCTGTGCTCAATTTTATGAACAAGATTGGGTGCAAACTATTCTTGGCGACAGCTTCCACCCTGGCGGAATTGACCTGACAAAGCGTCTGGTCAACAGCCTAAACATCCGGAAAGGCGACCGAGTTCTGGACGTTGCCTGCGGAATGGGGACGACAACACTTTTGGTCGACGAACAATTTGACTCCTGCGTCACCGGTGTTGATTTTAGCGAGCACAATATCCAACGTGCGCAAGAAATAGCCTCTAGTAAAAATGCTTCGGTCGAATTCAAGATCGGCGACGCGGCGAACTTGCCAATGGACGATGCGTCGGTTGACCACTTGATCTGTGAATGTGCGGTCAGCACTTTTGCTGACCAACCGTTGGCGGTAAACGACTTTTACCGAGTGATTAAGAGTGGCGGGAAATTAGCGATTTCAGATATGGTGATCAACGGAAAGCTCCCGGAAAAATTAGAAAAACTAATTGCTCCATGGACCTGCCTTGCTTCTGCAAAATCGGCTGCTGGCTACCAACAACTGTTGCTTGATGCTGGGTTTGTCGTGACTAGCTATTCTGACGAAAGCCAAGCGCTGTTGGATTTGGTTCTCGACATGAAAAAGAAGCTCTTAGTCGCAGGCTTAGGGAAAACATTGGCGACGGCTGACGGCGTTCCAGACGTCTTGGCTTCTCTCGATATTTCCGAACTCAAGTCACTGTTGGACGAAGCGAAGCAGTTGGTAAGCGACGGTGTCGTGCAGTACTGCCGCATGACGTTTGCCAAGGATCGGCCGCGAATATCCGACAAGCCAGAACTTGCGATCGCGGCAACCACCAGCGAGCAATGTGGCCCTGGATGCGATTGCTAAGTTTGTAGCGAATAATAAACATCCAGAAAGCCCCCTCTCCTCGAGAATTCGGATAAACCCGCTTTGCAATTTCATCAAGCGTGACCCGAATTCACGAGGAGAGGGGGTTTG
>CAZKTR010000172.1:0-7035 GCA_964555525.1 uncultured Pirellulaceae bacterium | reverse complement strand
TTCGTGATGCGATTTTGAGCCTTTGAAGGTGATACGATTTCGTCGTCGAAACCACAGGAAAAAATAAAAAAGCAATTAGCTTCCTGTTGGGCGCTTACTCACTCCCCACTCAAACTTCGAACAGCCGATCTCTTACCCTCTAGCTATCTACATCCAAATCCCAAAGAGATCCCAAATACGAATCGAACTCGACGGGGTTCCATTTGATCCTCCCGCTGCCAGTACTAAAGGTCAATTCGCCGAAGTAAATTTTTCCTTTTGCCAAGTATAGGTCTACGCGCACATGATCGATACCTTTGGATAACTCATCCGCTACGCGAACCAACTCACTACACTTTTCAGGATCTGGAAATGGAAAGCCTCCGTTGCGATATTTTGAAGAAATACGCTGGTCATTAAATAGAAATTCGTCACCATTTTGATCAAAGTAATTTAAACGGTGATTCTCCGTTCCTCTACCAATTGATATGGAAAACAACACCGTCGGATCACTTTCGGTAGGTTTCCGAAACAGAAAAAGTTGATACTCGACCGGGGCAGAATCGTTCCAATCCTTGAGCCGTTCTTCCACAATCACCATAGGCTTGATATCGGAATACCACCATTGATTGCTACGCTTACCGAAATCTCGTCGGATTAGTCGGTTCATCCGTTCGCTTATCTCTGAAGCTTTCTCTAACGTATTTTCTTCAATGAACTCGACCGAACGAGAATCATTGTTTAGTTTGACCACGATATCATCCCCCAGTTCCAGAAGTTCTTCAGCACTGATTTTGGGACCCGAAAACAGTAATGGAATCAGATGCGACTCACCAATTTGACGTTTCACATAGTTTCTGACGGCCAGTTTATCGCTCAACTCGGCCAGAGGAATCGATGAGACACGGTTCGTCTTTCGCCAGACAATCTTCTCGGCGAAATTCTTCGGAGACGCTAAGTTTGGCCAATAGCCGTGAGTTGCGAAGAAGAGTAGTTTCTCAGTCAGATCCACAGGGATCGGGCTGAGGTAAAGCCACTCCGCTATCTGTGTCTTCAATTTCATCACTAGTTAGTCCAAAACGCTCGTTGTGTCGTTTAACTTAAATGACCGATGAACGACGGTATGTACAATCCTCTAGAATACTCAGATCGCACATTCATTGGACTCGAAACTTCAATCTTTCGCAGTTGAGGAACTGCAGCGTACTGGGACACAGCTCAAACGCTCATTTATAGCAATATTCGCCGTATTTGCTATTCCCTTAACGGCTGCCGTCGCCCGATTCCCAATTTCTGTGCTGGTCGCGATTGTCCTGCAAGAATGTCAATCGATTGGAAAACCAGTCACGACGGCAAAGAGGCACAATATGCAATGTTGTTATTCTTTGGACGTCGCGCTGGAAATTAACTTGCATGCGACTAAGGATCGACAATGCAACCGTGAATTGGCTATCGAGGCATGCGACGCCAGTTGATGGATCGCGAGCTCGATGATCGCGACACACCTGATATGAATTTGACTTCGCAAAAACCTAGAAGGGGCGTCATTGTGTCGCGGGTCGCCCGTCTCCAGAGTGACCCAACTGACCGGTCAAGCCGTTGCTCAAGTTTATTGAGAACCTTTGGGTTCCTAGTTCAAAAAGCCCTTCTAATGCGGGAGTCTACCGGTCCGCCCCGAGCATCTTCTGAGCAAGGCTCAAGAGCGTATTTACGATGCTAAACGTGCACTACGGCCAACGATTTTTGCTTGACATGAGTTTCTCCACAGTGGATTATCATAATTCCGCCGGTGTCCGCCAGAATTAGGCTATCTCTAATTGTTTCACAAACCACACTTTACAGTTCAAACTGAAATTGTCGCTCGGTGAACGCGGGCGTTACCAAATTTCAAAAAACCGATCAATATGATCGGTATTTTGCAAGGCGAGAATTTCCAACATGGTTAAGAAGCCACCGCTGATGAATTTAAAACAGACTGAAATTGATCGATTAACCCATGAGTATGACCGGAAGTTGTTTCCAGTGACTCAACCGTTTTTTGATGATCCGATTCTCGAAGCGACCCGGAAGTTTGTTGTCGATTTCAGTACCCAGCCCTATCAAAAATCGGGGTCCGCATTAGAGGCGTTGTGTCCGGCAATCGAACCGGCCATGAATCGAAATTCGATTTTGTTGACCTTCGGGAAATCATCAACCGATGACTTTGCAGCAATGCATGCTGAACTCGCCGAGTGCGCCAAGATTCACAAGAGTGTTACTGATTTGGTCGGTAAAGATTATCCGGTGGCCTTACTCATTATCTATCCAGATGGCGATGGGCATAGAATGTTAGAGGCGACAAATCCAAAACGATTCGACTCAAAGAGTCAGTTAATGGAGCAAGGCATTATGGCTGGAGCATTCTTTAAAGACTCTAATTTCAGTTCAACCTTTGATCCAAATTTAAAACCTCTTAGATCGCCCTACCCCACATTTATTCTGCGCAACACGCGGCGTTTCGACTGGGTTTTTGTAGGTGGATTTCCTAAGTTGCGAGATATCTATCTCAAACAATTTGGTTCGCCTCCCAAACCACTCAGAGAAGTTCATTGTCCATATACTTGGTGTAAAAACGCGATCTACCGAGTTTTACGAGGCAGTAAATTTCGGAAGAACCAGCGGAAATACTCAGACGGAGGCCGCCGAGAATTCTGGAATAAACCACCTTAGAGATGGAAAAAGCTGAAATTTCTCTCTTAGTAAAAAAGAAGTCTCAGTCACTAACGTTTCAGGGCGAAGCCTGCAACGACTTTTCTTTCTATTCGCTAAGCGAGTTGACGAGCGGGAACGTCCGGACTGGCACAAGCAGCGGTACGCGAAGGACTCCTTCAGCAACATATACCTGAACGAGCCATCGCTAAGGAAAAATGTCAGTTTGGGTTTTGTTTTTGCTTGCTGTGCTGAAAAACACTTGTTAACGTATTATATCTGATTGTTTAGCCATCTCCGTGACGAAGCTTCCAGGATAAGACAATGATAAGATTGGATGACAGCAGCGTTGACAATGGGCCTGCCGAAACCAACGCGTTGGGCGTTGTGGATTTACCGAGCAATTCAAGCCCCCCACGTAACACTTCCGTTGAGAGTTTCAGCGAGCATGCCTTGGGCTCAGATTTGGCAGAGCCAGATTCAACGTCAGTCGGTTATTCGTACCTGATACAGTTGATTAAAGTTGCAGCACCTCTGTGGCTTGCAGACCTTATCGTGATCGTCGGTGCGTCTGCTGTTGGGTTGATGGTTGCAATGTTGAGCGGCATGGTGATCAATCACCCTGTTTCCCTCGTGGCATTTGTGGCGACTATCTACAGCGCGAGCCATTTTGCCTTTGGGCTATATCCGGGGCTGGGTCTGCATCCCGCATTTGAATTACGGACGCTGTTTCGGTCAACTGCGTTCGCCGGTGCTTCGCTGGCTGTGGTACTTGGTCTTTTAACGAGTTGGGGCTCTCCCTACGTGCTGGTCGTCGCAATCGGCTCAGTACTGCAACTTGGGGTGATGCCACTGGCTCGCAGTATTTGCAAGGGATGGATGCATCGACGCGGAATGGTGATGCCGGTCGCATTTCTAGGCGAAAAATTAAGCGTCGATCGAATGTATCGTGACATGAAATGCTTCGGCAGTCCAATGCTCAGGGCGGTGGGGCGATTTTCTATACATGACATGGATGAAGAGTACGAATTCAGCGATGGTGAATCAAAACATGAACATTCGATTCAACTGATCGGTTCTGTGAATGAGTTGAGGCAGGTCAGCCAAGATTTCGGCTTCAATTGGTTGATTGTCGTTGGTGACGAAGCTGCAGACCTTTTGGATGCAAACCCATCGATCGCCAGCAACTTTCCAGAGGTCATTGTTGCTCGGAAACCTAGGTCGCAGATGGGTGCGGGAAGCTCGGTCGTAAACTACGGTTTGGCCAGTGGGGTTCGTTGGGAGGGTGTGCTGCTGCCGCTAGGGACTCGAGTTGGCAAGCGAACATTCGATATAGTGGTTTCGCTCTCTGCCCTCTTGGTCCTGTCCCCTCTGCTATTGGCGATCGCCGCTTGTGTTTGGCTTACTAGCCCCGGCCCAATACTCTTTAGGAACAGTAGGATTGGGCTTCGCGGCAAATCTTTCAAAGCGTGGAAATTTCGTTCCATGGTGCCCAATGCCGACAGTGTTTTGGCCAACTACCTTAAGGAGCATCCGGAGCTTCAAACCGAGTGGGATCGTGATTGTAAATTGAAAAATGATCCGCGGATCACTTGGATTGGCAAATTCATTCGCAGGACAAGCCTTGATGAGTTGCCACAACTGTGGAATGTCCTTGTTGGCGAGATGAGTCTTGTCGGTCCACGGCCAATCTTCACCGAAGAGATTGAGAAATACGGATTGACGTTTCGTGAGTACCGGCAAGTGGTGCCAGGTATAACAGGCCTATGGCAGGTTTCGGGACGCAATAACACGACGTACGAAGAGCGACTTTTCTACGTTGAGCACTACGTTAGGCATTGGTCACCCTGGATGGATCTTTACATCTTGATTCGAACCGTCCGTACGGTATTGTTCTGCGAAGGCGCTTGCTAAGGCATTTGCATGAATAATCGTGATGTCAATCCCGAGCTTGTGAAGGTCAGGGATTTTTCAGCAGCATTGTTTCTGCTCTTAGCAATAACTGGTTCTTCGATCGGCTCGATCCAAGTTGGACCAATTCGATTCGTTGATTTGTACGTCGTCGCAATCGTGGCTATGAGCTCGGTCATATCGGCAGCTGTCTTTGTCTTTCGCCCTAAGTCTCCAGTTGCTTTTAGAATTTTGGTGTCGTTTTTATTGATCCTGTTGCCTTTGTTGTTGTCCCAGTTGTGGAATGGACTTACAGGCAACTACCTGCATGTAGAACCTAGCGTGTTATGGCGGTCCAGCATGGAGGCGTTGGCATGCATTTCCGTGCTATGCTGCGCTTCGATTTTGCCATGGAACTCAGATGGTTTCTGGCATTGGATCCGGATCGGCATTACTCTTGCATTAGCTTTCTATTTGATAACGTGGGTCTTGGATAGCTCAGCAGATAAGCGCTACAGTGGCTTGGCAAACCATAAGAATGTTGTGGGTGGAATCGCAATGTGTTGCGGTTGGATTTCTTGGCTAGCAGTCGTTGAGCGTCGCAAGTTCTTTGTGCCCATTTTTATCTTGTCAGTTGTAGCTGGCTTTGTGTCTGGGGCTAGGGCCAGCTTGATGAGCCTGCTAGTGGTTCCAATGCTTGCGAGTGTCTTGACCAGAGTACAAATTAAAAAGCCTGTAATTGTCGCCGCACTCATCGCCGTGTTTGTCGTTCCGCTTCTATACTTGAGCCTAGCGAACGCGGATGGCATTGATAAAGTCGAGCAACAATTCGAGAACATTACGCGGAACAGGCTATATTCCGGCCGCGAGAAATATTGGCCTGCCGCGTTTGGTGCCTGGAGCGAGAGCGCCGTTCTTGGCATTGGTTACAAATGGCTGTATGTGTACGGCGACGGGTCCACCAATCATTGCCATAACCTTTTCATCGCAAAGCTTGTTCAGGTAGGGCTGGCAGGCTTTTCCTGTTTTTATGCCTATCTCTACTTGCTACACGAATGGGGCTCTCGGTCAAGCGGTGGAGTTGGACAGGCGTGTGTGATCGGCGTTATCGTCCATCAATGCTTCGAGGTCAATTTCACGCATGGAGGGATGCCAATTGGGATAGCCATCTCAGCGGTGCTAGGAGCATACACTACGCATTTGCGCATTGATCGTGAGTCGTCAGTTCAACGCGAAGGGGATCAACTACTTCCAAACGGACTGTAGCACCCGTCGTTAGTATTCATAGGGTTCTTGAAGATTGCAACCCTTGCTTTTGTCAAGTGATATATTGCTGTCGGAACGGAAGAACAGCAGGTATTCAAAGGAGAGAACGTCGCTGTTTCGAGGCGTAAGCAAATTGACAATAACTCAACTTTATTTCACACTAAGCGGGCTCATCGAGTCTATAATCGGCGGATAAAATCCTGATTTTGTAGGTGTTCCGAAACCCTTGCACATCCCTGTGTTGAGTACTCAATGTCAATGACTTATCTGGCTGCTGTGCCACTGCTCTTAATCCTGTATATCTATGCGGGGTATCCGATTCTTCTGAAGATTGTGTCGCTATTGCGTGGCAAAGGTGACGTAGAGATTTCTAAGGATCGGGATGATTGGCCAACTTTATCAATCGTGGTGACCGCCCACAACGCGGCCCATTTGATTTCAGAAAAACTAAGCAATCTCTCATTGATTGAATATCCGGGAGAGATGGATATCAATTTTGTATTGGATGGCTGCACGGATCAGACCGCGGCCAACGTTCAAGAATTCGCAAACCTCGTCCCATGGGATGTTCATGTTGTTGAGACAGAGCAACGAAACGGAAAAGAGGTCGCTATTCGTAACGCGATGCCTAGCTTCCGAGGCGAGGCACTGATGTTTTCGGATGCCGATGCAGAATTGAAACCGGACACGGTGCTTGAATTAGTGAAAAAGCTCAAACAACCGGAGGTCGGTGTCGTCTGTGGTCGTGAGCTGCACTTGAGTCGAGAAAAAAACAGCGCGGGCGAAGGCCAAGGGATGTTCTATCGATACGAAGACTTTATTAAACAAATGCAAGAAAAGTGCACTTCGCAGTGCTACATTCAGGGAGGAGTGTTTGCAATGTGGCGGGACCTGTACCCGAAAGAAATTCCAGTTGGATGCACACAAGATGGAATCATTGCTTTCGACACCGTCCTGCAAGGAAAACGAGTGGCGTATCAGCCCTCTGCGGTTTCGCAAGAGTACTATGACATCGACATGAAGACTGATTTTGCTCGAAGGATTCGTACCGTCAGTCGATCTTTTTATTCCGTATGTTGCAGGCGACAGATCTTCAATCCGTTACGTACTGGTTGGTACGGAATTCACGTGCTGAGTGCTCGAGTCCTTCGTTGGTGGCTGGTGCCAATCGCACTTGTGTCTTTCGTCCTGCTGTGCTCTGCAGCCAGCATG
>CAZKTR010000171.1:0-7051 GCA_964555525.1 uncultured Pirellulaceae bacterium | reverse complement strand
TTTTCGTTCTTGATGGTCGTGCCGCTGATCTTTGGAAAGATGGCGAAGGATATTTTAGATTCTTTTGATCCAGAAGCGGTCACCGTCACCCCTGATTTTGTTTTGCTGACGGCCGGATTCGTCGCAGCATTCATTACCGGTTGGCTGGCTTGTGTATGGATGATTCGGTTGGTGAAAGCTTGTCAGTTGACTTACTTTGCGGTTTACTGCTTTGTTGTCGGTGTGATCGCAATTGCTGCAGGTCTTTGGTTTACTGGATAAGGATCAATCGTCACGCCCGATCAAAAGGGAAAGCGATTACCGATTCGATACGGTTTTCTTCCAACGCCAGTTTTTCTTGCAATGCCAGCATTAGTAAACGATCCACTCCTAGGGCAACGCCCGCACATGCTGGCATTCCAGCTCTCATCGCAGCCAATAAGCGACTTTCTGTGGGCAACCGTGGATTCCCATCAAGAACACGTTGTTGATTAGTTTTGTCGTTGCGAGCGACTAGTTCATCAGGGTCAAGCAGTTCGTGATACCCGTTGGCCAACTCGACACCGTGATAATAAATCTCAAAACGCTCCGCCACCTCCACACCGTCCGCTACTTTCGTTTTGGCCAGTGCCGCTTGAGAAGCAGGGTAGTGGTAGAGCGACTCTGGGGCGTCGCGCCCCAGCCCCGGTTCGACATCTCGCGATAAAATTACGTTCAGGTGCTCGTCACGGTCGAGCTCCAATTCAAGTTTAGAAAGACTAGCCAGTTGATCAATCGATGCTGTGAATGGATCCAAGCCCGTTACGTTAACAAATGCTGTTCGATAACTGATTCGAGTCGCGGGCTTTGTGCCCAATATCGATTGAATCAGTTCCTCTAGCAGCTGTAGCCCTTGTAGCATGTCATCACCGACTCGGTACCACTCCAACATAGTGAATTCAGGATTGTGTTGACTTCCAGACTCACCCGCACGAAACGCTTTACAGATTTGGTAGATCGCATCGGCTCCGGCAGCTAGCATGCGTTTCATTGCAAACTCTGGCGAAGTTTGCAAGTACATGACAGATTGAGCATCGGCTTGTTTGCCAGTGACTTGTTGGCGGTCCACTTGAATCGGGTGAAGATGCCGGTCAACCACTGTGTCGCGAGATAACAACGGAGTTTCGACTTCAAAGAAACCCCGTTCATCAAAAAAACGGCGTAGCTGTTTCAGCAATGTCGCTCGAAATTTCAGCGACGATAGACTCGCCGTGGGCAACGCGTCTTGGCTGTTTGAGTGATTCATGTTTTCATTCTGACATCGATTAGTGGTCCAGCAAAGAGGATCGATCTACTGGAAATCGCGATTGTGACAGGGGCATTTCAGTTAACTGACATGGGTTTCTCTCGGGGTGGAAAACATTTTTAAACAATGTCGTTGAAAGAGGCTTCGTTAAAATGGGCCGTTTCGGATATTTCGGTAGCCACTGCTTTTTATACATCGTGCCGACAATTCCGGCAAAACAGAAAAAACCGATATGTTCGGCAAAATCCCATATTCTTATTCAACCCCTACAGTTCAACATCCGATACCTCCTGTGAACGGAATCCCTAACGATTCTTTGTAGACTTGCACACTGCATTAGCAGGAAGAAAAGCGATGGCTTTAAAACGAACATTTATGATTGGAGTTTTGCTGGTTTGCGGAATGCTTACTGGTGCAGCTTGGGGCCAAAATCTAACGCCTGGTACCTTCTTTGATCGAACTCCTGAATCCTCACAGAACTTGCCTTTGGCCACGCCCGGGTTGTTCGACTACGATACTCAATTGTTTGCTCCGTTGGAGTTTACCAATGGCAAAGAAAAAAAGCCGAATACAGGTCTCTTTTTCGAGCTGTCCAAGACATACTTGAGTCTCGAGCGAGCAACTCGTTTTGATTCTCTGTTAGGCGTGCAGACTAGTAATGGAACTGAGTTCTACACGGGAACAAGGTACGAACTAGGCTGGTTCGGCGAACGAGACCGAGGTTGGAGTGCAGTCTTTGCAAAAACTGAAGGTACTTTCTTCTTCAACGATCGCTTTGGGACTTTCAATTCAGTTTTGTCTGAGGGTAACGTTCGCCTCACGACGGTTGAGGTCAACCGAACATTTCGTCAGGTGACATCTAATGGTGGCGTATTCGAGCCATCCTTTGGACTCCGATACAATTGGATACGAGACCGACTAACTGATAACTCGGACCCTGCTGCTGCACCTGCAGGAACAATAAGTTTCTTCAACCAAAATGCTTCAAACAGTGCCGTCGGACTCCAGGTGGGAGCTCGATTTTCAAAGCGGCGGGGGCGCTGGCGTTTCACCTATCGAGGTAATGTAGCTGCTACCTACAACCAGCAAAGACTTGAATTAACCGACGCAGTGCAAACCCCCGGAGTAGCTGGAGCTCCTGCAACAATTACGTTTGTTGATACAGTCTTTACGGACCAATCGTTCGTTCCAATTCTTGACGGAACTCTCGAAGCGACCTACAACATCACCCGCGATCTATCGATTAAGTTGGGTGTCCAAGGAAGCTATATCTGGAACGGCATCCTACGCGGCAACACTGAACCCACTGGTTTAAACGGCCTTTCTACCTCATCCGATGGTGCCTCACCTGCCTTCTCAGACTTTGACTCGAACTACGTCGCGGCTGGTTTTGTGTTCGGGTTTGAATTTCGCCGATAGAAAATCTAAGATTGGCTAACCGTCAATCAAACCAAGTCCACAAAATCTGGAGCAAGCTTGCTCCAGATTTTTTTTTATGCGCGTTTGGATTCTTCACATTCCACACGCTGTGTCGCAGCAGCCAAATTCCTCTCGCTTTTTAGATGTGACTCCCATGGCCAGAACCCTCGCGACTTCCAGCTACAACGGCCAATCAAATTCATAACTGAATCAAGGCTACTCGAAGCTGGTGGTTACTTGAAACTGATTTTCAAGCCCAGCTCTTTCATTTGCAACAATGCTTCTGCATTGCCCTTGGCATCATCCACGGGATGATGAGTGTGTTTTGTTTTCCGAAGGTGTTTGAAGTTTACAAAGGTGTCTTGCTTAAAACCTTTGTAGAGTGAACCAAGGTTTGTGGAGCTAAAACCGAAGGGGTTCTTCCCCGTAAAATGGTGGAAGTACCAGTTGATAAACTGCCAATCAAATCCATTATTGTCCGATACGAAAAACATCCTTCCTTTGCAGTTTTCTTTGAGCCAAACATCGAAACGCTCCATCACCAGCTTGGGGTCGTCAAAATCGAGACACTGCTCTCGAGAAAAGCCACTGACTGCCAAGGCTTCGGGCACAAAGGTTTCAGAGATCGGCTTGAGCTGCCCGTAAAAAGTCCGATTTAGCCTTGGTTCGACGATCACTGCGCCGAAACAGACCATTGAAAAATCGCCCGGAATTGGGCCGTCGGATTCGATGTCAACCATTACATACGGCATTGGAATTGCATCCTTGGAAAGCGGAACTCTTAGGCGTTGGCTGCGCGGTTTTCGACCATCCGTCGGTTCATTAGATGGCAGGTGATTCAACCGCCAATTTGATACATCGCTCTGACCGGCCTAACAAAACTAAAATCATCGCTGCCATGTCCTCGCTTTTTGGCGGCGATCGCTTCACGTACGATGGCCTCGATTTGTTCATCGCTGCCGTGCCGTAACGCGTCTTTCAAATCCCATTCTGCGTCGGAAAACAAACAGTTGCGGAATTTTCCTTCGGCTGTTATCCGCATTCGATTGCAAGTGCTGCAAAACGGTTGGGACACCGAATCAATGAAGCCGATTCGTAATTGATTAGCTTGCGGGTCGACGTATTGAAAATCAGAGGCAGGTTGGCTTGCAACAGTTGTGACCACGGGTTCGATCCTCCCAACCTGGTCATTGATCAATCGCCTTAAATCTTCGCCGTTGCGGACATTTTGAGCCTGCCATGCTTGACTGCCGTCGAGCGGCATGAATTCAATAAACCGCAGTTCAAGGCGTTGTTCCAAGCAAAACTTGGCAAGATCTACGATCGCATCGTCATCGACCAGCGGTAAAGGCACCGCATTGATTTTGATTCGTTCGAAACCCGCTTGCTTGGCTGCTTCGATGCCCTCAAACACTTTGGGCAGCACATCACGGCGAGTGACTTCTTTGAATAAAGCGGGATCAATGGTATCCAAGCTGATGTTCAACCGGTCTAAGCCCGCTTTTTTAAGTTGCTGTACGTGGCTGGCCAACAAAACAGCGTTGGTCGTCATCGCCACTTCAGCAATGCCAACTACGTTTTTGAGCATTTCCACCAACACGGACAACTGCGAACGCACTAGAGGTTCACCACCGGTCAAACGAATTCGATCGACGCCCAGTGGGGCTAATACGCTTGCCAGTCGAGTGATTTGTTCAAAATTTAGCAGATCACGTTGTGGTAAAAACTTCACCGACTCAGGCATGCAATATTGACAACGAATATTACAGCGGTCGGTCACGCTAATTCGCAAATTCGAATGCAACCGCTGAAAACCGTCAACGATTGGTAAAGGACTTTGGTTTAAATGGTGGAAGCTATTCAAGTGACCGGATTCCCTTCGACCCACTCGGTGTATCCGTCGGGGCGCAGATCACGCTTCCAGATCGGTGCGCGTTGTTTGAGGGTTTCTAAAATCCACTCAGCGGCCGCGAAACTGTCCGCTCGATGCGGCGTACTTACGGCCACCGCAACGCTGGCTTCGGCTAAAGCCACTGTCCCAAAGCGATGCACGATCGAGCATTTTTGAATGGGCCAACGCTCCATGGCCGAATCACGAATGGCCGTAAACTCTTTCAGCACCATCGCTTCGTAACCTTCGTAATCCAACTGAACGGTTTCTAAACCTTTGGTGAACTGCCGTGTCGTCCCTAGAAACAACACATTCGCACCAGCGTCCGGGGTCGACACCGAGGCGAGAACGGCATTGGAATCGATGGGTTGTTTCGTGAATTCAATCATCGAGAGGGGCATCTAAGTGATAGGACTCGTTAGTATTGATTTGGCTCAAGGCCAACCATGATCCTCCAATTCTTCCACAAATTCAACCGCCACTGACCGGCGGGATCATTGCGATTTCATGCTTGGCAAGGATTACTGTGGTATCGGTCGCATACTGCTGATCAACCGAAAAAGCGCAACGCTGAATTAGCGACGCTGCGTCGGGCTGTCGCTCTTTTAGAGCAGCTTTCAAATCACCGACGGTTGCTTCGTCGGGTAATTCGATGGTAATTTGTGACTTGCCAAACAGATCTTTGGAACTGGCAAATAGCAACAATTCAATCATCATGATGTCACCAAGTCACCGCTGCGTCTGTCAAATAAATCGTCCAGTTCGGGCATCAACCCGTAGGCCATCGCAAGAATTTTGATCGGGTGCACCGTGGGTTTTGTCGTTCCTTGTTCCATTTGAATTCTACAGGTACTGCACTCTGTAGTCCCGGCGATGACATCCGTGCTACGCATCGCATTGATTAATGCAAATCCCATTCGCAAACTACGAACGTAGTTTTTTCGTTTAATCCCAAAGGTTCCCGCCATGCCACTACAACCTTTGTCTAACAAATCGACTTGAAGCCCAGGTATCAATCGCAGCAACTGCAGTGCGGGCACCTGTTCACTAAGGGCTCTTTGATGGCACGGCAAATGATAACCGATTGCGGCATTGATGGGTTTAAAATCTAACCCAAGATCACCGGTCTGATGTAATTGCCACAAGAAAGACGAGGCATCGATCGTGTTCGCAGCGACTAATTCCGCGTCACTATCATCGAGCAAATGCAGGTACTCATGACTAATCGCAAGGGCCGCCGAAGGCTCCGTTGTGACAATTTGAAAACCTCGACGCACCCATTCGGCTAATTGCTCAACGTTCCGTTGAGCTAGTTTTTTAGCTCGACCGACAGCGCCTTCACAGATTAGCGACATCGCCGAAACACTCTGTCCTGGCGGGACCACCACATCGATTCCATTGTGTTGTAAGACTTTTACAAATGCCTGTCCAAGTTCGACATCATTCCAATTAACAAATGCATCGACGAAGAACACAATCTTGTGTGACTGCTGCTTTGATGGGCGCCCTAGTTTTTGTTTGGCCGACCAACGCATAAAGGTGGTGTTTGACAGCAACGGCAGTTTACGCCCCTGAGCAATGCCGAGCGTTTTGTCCAACAGCCAGCGAGCAGACTTACTTTGCAACATTCGATTGGTAATCCAAGGTATTTGGCCGGCGAATTCATAAACCCAGTCCAATCTCGCCAGCAACCAGTCGCTAATTCGGCTGCCGTTATTCAAATAATATTGTGCCTTGGCCTCGACCATCATCTTGGGGACGTCGACCGCGGCAGGACACTCTAGCCGGCATTGATGGCAGTTGATACACAGGTCAGCAATCTCTTTGAACTCGTCGGTTGCCAAGTGTTTCGAGTCGAGCTCTCCCGTGACGATTCCACGCATTAGATTCGCTTTTGCACGGGGCGACGCTTCCTCACGTGGCGACGACCGAAAGATTGGGCACATGCGTTCCAGCGGTGAACTCGAACGGCAGCGACCGCAGCCATTGCAATTCCGAGCAGCCAAGGCGATTTGTGGTAGCTGCCAATTCAGCTCTGGTTCGAAAATGGGTAACGCAGTCGATTTAGGTTTCTTTTTCTTGCGTTTGCTCGGTTGTCCTTGTTTGCCAGATCGACCTTTCATTTCAGTCGCCTCTGTCTTGCTCGGCAACGCCCATTTCTTCGGGACTTCCTCTAGCAATTCCTCTTCGCTGTCGTCTACTGTGGCAAATTGAGTTTCGTCTTCGAGGAACCGTCTACTGACAACGACCGAACGTAAATTGTCGCCTAAGCCCGAATGGGGATGGCCGGTAATCTTGCCTGGATTGAAAATGTTTTTTGGATCGAAGGTGCTTTTGATTTCAGAGAACGCCGACGTCAGTTTTCCGTATTGCTTTTTCAAATACCAAGTTCGGCTAAGCCCATCGCCATGTGAGCCACTAATTGTTCCGCCGAGTGAGACAACGTATTCGAAAAGCTGATCGGAAAAACGCTGCAT
>CAZKTR010000170.1:0-7062 GCA_964555525.1 uncultured Pirellulaceae bacterium | reverse complement strand
CCGCCGGAGATGATTTCTCCGCCGTGAATGATTTCTTCGTTCAGGATTACGTCATGATAGTTTGAAGGCGAATTGTAAGTGGTTTGATCGATCGGTTGGCCGGTGTACTGGTGCAAAAGCAACGCCGTCGATTCGTATTTGGATTTGAGAGCTGCGTATTTGTCTTCGATGTCTAATATCTCGGCGCGCATTAACGCAGTCTCACGACGGCAACGCGGGTCGGCGTTGCAGCCGAGCGAAATTAACACGAAGCAAAAGCCAAGCAAGCCCAGCAGTCGGCGCAAACCGATTCTTTGAGCAGCGCGAGTTGGCTGGTTGAAAGCAGCTGAATACATGGTAGTTGACCAGGGGGGATCAAACGTTGAACCTTGACCGCCAAAAAAACGATCGTTGGGCGCGAACAGGCCGAGCCCTCGATTCAAATGAGCGTTGATCTTTAGAAAAAATCGCTGGGGTAGGGCAATGCCAATGTGCGATTTTGCTCACCAGATGCCATCAATACCGGCTAATTGCTAGCAGAGTTGGGGTCGTCGCCAGCACATCGCAGCTGGGCTCGCCAGAGCTCAGGAGACCCCGGCAATTGCGACATCGGCTACGTAGCTCGGCAGAGGGCTCTCACTTTATGAGCCGCAGGGCGATAGCCGAATGGCATTCCCTTTACCTAAGAGGCCATCCTAGCAATAGCTTTTGGAAGCCTGTTTAGAAACGACTGGGAGAGTCGTTTTACGTAGCACGACTCTCCGAGTCGTGCCCCGTGGCGTAAGCCACGGGCCCCGCCGCAAACAAGAAATTGATCTAAGTGGAGTGCCATTGGGCGATAGCGCACGGTTCCGTCAAATAAAGCGACAAGCTTGCCAAGATCGAAAAATCCAGCTTAAAAGGCGATCTGGTACTGCAGTCGATACAGAATACCATCTTGGCCTAGTTCGAAATTCGGGCTGGAACTGCTGGTTGGAATGCCATCCAACACCGTCGCGTCAAAGCTCAATTTGTTCTTGTGAGTTCCATTGATGAAATAGTTCCAACCAGCCGCGTATTCCCACGAGTCTCCAAACAAACCATCGATTTGAGAAACACGTCCGTTCACCTCTAGTCTTTCGGGAATCAAGAAGTAACCAACATCAACGTAAAATCCACTGTCGAACAAGCTGTTGATGCCTGTGCTAGGTCCTTCGATCGTGCCAAAATTCTGCAACCATCGAGCATAGTATTCCGCGTTGTAACTAAAGCCACGCCATTTGCCAGAGATGAATGTGGATAGGAAATACTGATCAAAGTCGTTAATCGTCAAACCAGGAGTCAATGCGCCGGTGTCTGTCAGGCGAGCACCATCGCTTACCCTGGCAAAATTCTGTTCGAGTGACGGTTGATCACCATCGATAGGATTGGTGTTCGTGTAAGACAATGAGTATCCAATCCGCGTCGAAGGAGTCTCGTGGAACTCAATGTCCGAGTGCCCATTGCCAAAATCACTACCATAATCATGGTATGTCAGTATTGTGTAAGCGAAGTTGTTGTCGACGTCTTCTGGTTCTAGGTCGGTGGTGACAAATCCATTGGTAACGGCAATTTGATAGTAGGTTTCATTGGGAGTTTCTCCAAGAAACCAAATGCCGAGACTACGGTCGGCTCGGAAATAAGTCGTGGATACTGAGCGGTCAGCGAAACGAGTCGATGTGGATGCCTCCAGCCATTCGTAGCTGCCGGGTACTTTGGCCTTTCCGAGGCGTATTGTGAGGTGGTCGTTGATGACTCGGTCAAACCAAAAGTCGTGAAAAATCACATCGTGGTTGTCATCGGTATCAGCATCCAAATTGAAATAGAATTTGGTTCTTGGATCTAGAATATTTCCTTTGAATTCCAAACGCCCACGTTCAATTTCAAAATCATTTCGGTCCGGGACATCGATCGTACCGAGTCGATTAGTGAAAGTGTCACGATCGCGTGAAAAGGCCGCCCAGCGAAATTGTAAACGGCCATTGATCTTCAAATCGAAAGGATTCTTCTTTTTGTCACGGGGTTTGATCCTGAATCCACCATCGTAGCCAGCCGTGTAGGGTGGCAGGTCCTTTTCTTGCACAGCAGCGACTTGTTCTGCCAATTCTTTCAAATCGATTTCGTCCGGTTCTGACTCGACGTTCCGTGCGGAAGTCGATGCGGACTGCTGCCGGAATCCAGCGTTGCGAAAGCCATATTGTTGCGGGCCGTTGGGCGGCCACGTCTGATTATTCCGGTAACCCTGGTCGCTGAACTGGTACTGTTGACCAATCGCTGGCGAGGTAAGAAGCAATGCTGTAGTGAAAAATAAAGTTAACAGCGAGTTTGTTTTGAGTTGTTTTGAAATTCGATAGCTTATCATTTCGGGAATTTGCTTGAATTTAGTATCGCTAGTTAAACTTGGCGCAACCAGCAAGGTCGGCCTTAATGGCCTCATCGGTAAGATTGTTACAGTTTGCT
Organism: uncultured Pirellulaceae bacterium; assembly: GCA_964555525.1. GTDB lineage: Bacteria > Planctomycetota > Planctomycetia > Pirellulales > Pirellulaceae > Mariniblastus. Next base: position 4,605 of record CAZKTR010000170.1, on the reverse strand, counting down.
GAGGCGAAATTCGCATTTTGACTAGTTCCGAGTGTTTTTTGTCGCGCTGTGCCTCTTCTCACCAAATTTTATGATGTTCACAGGCAGAGGAAGCGATTCAGATCCGAAAAGCCGCGAATACGAGCTCCCTGTCCAAGCAAGTGCATTTTAAAAAAGCTGTTGGATGTGTTTGCACGTTGAGCCTGTAATCTCAGTGCCCACTTCGTGAGCGTCCTAGCGGTTCCTGACACTCAACTGCGGGTACTTGTCGCTTGGTCGGTCCGGCAGGCAGAGCCCGCTTGTTGCAGTGCCTTCCAATGCGGAGTCTTGGAAGGAGGTGGTAATGGGTAGGCAACCATCTAAACGAGACTGCTGGCACATCACCCAATGTCCAAGCCACGAATCGTTTGCTACCGTTTCGGCCTCTGTGGAATCAACCGCAAATAGCTTTGAAGTTAGTTTTTGCTGGCAAGGCTGCAATAGCGGTGTACTGGGAATTGTAATTTTAAATAAAAAAATTGTCCTTTGAAAATCAGCCAGTGAGCCTCTTTTGGTTGGACCCCTCACGGAACAACCTTGAACGAGGAAAGTCAGCGGGCTAGAATTCGAACCCTTAGACTCACTGACAACTTGACCGGAACTACCCACGCTATGAAGTGTAACAAGTGTGCCAAACAAGCGACGTTTCACATCACCGACTTGACGGGAGACGGTGTGCTCGCTTTACACCTGTGCCCGGATTGTGCCAAGCATTATTTGCAGACCGAAGACAGCCAGAAGATTGACGCTTCGGCGATGAGCAGTGTGCTGGGTAAGCAGATCAGTCCGCTTAGTAAAGCTACCGAAGAAATGCAGGATTTGGATTCTCGCGAGTGTCCAATCTGCGGAATTTCTTTTTACGAATTTCGCCAAGGTGGCCGTTTGGGCTGCCCGCACGATTACGTTTTCTTTTCTGACGAACTCGAGCCGCTACTGCAAAACGTTCATGGTGAAAATGAACACATCGGTAAACAACCCAAACGAGGTTTCTACGATATGCAGTCGCAAACCGAATTGATTCGATTGCGTCGAGAAATGAAGGAAGCGGTTGAACAAGAAAACTACGAGCAGGCTTCCAAACTTCGCGATCAAATCCGTGAGATTGCAAGCAAGGGAGCAGGCGAGTGATTGGTAAAGGATTGGTTGACCATGATGTCGTTGTTAGTAGCCGTCTTAGTTTGGCTCGCAATCTTGCCGACTACCCGTTCGTCTGTACATGCTCGATCGAGCAGCTGGAAGAAATCCAAGCCCTCGTTCAACTGCGGTTAGGCGATTGTCCAAGCTTTCAAGAAGTTCGCTTTGGCTTGCAGTCGAGCACCATCGAGCAGGGACAGTTGTTGGCGGCGCTCGCGGCAGTGGAGCAGTGCGAGGCCGGGCGAGAGTATACTACGGCGCTAGAGGGTTCAGTATCGTCGGTCGAGATCAATGGTGAGGATCATTTTCTCATTTCAGTTAATCGCAGCGACGGTGACTTGATGGCCGCTTGGCGAACCGCGAGCGAGTTGGATGATGTGATCGAAGATCGGTTTCCGATCGCCTTTAGCGAAAAATGGGGTTACTTAACGACCAGCCCAGCCGACCTGGGAACCGCGATGCGAGTTAGTATGAACGTGTTTTTACCGGGTTTGGTTGCGACTCAGCAAACCGAAAAGCTGTTCCGATCGCTGCAGCAAAAGAACTTGATCGCTCGAAACGCGTTGACCGCTCAGGCAGGAGCGTCGCTGGAGACAACCGCATCGGTGGTCGAGCAGCCTGTGGATTTGTTTCAAATCAGCAATCTAAACACGTTGGGGGTGTCCGAAGTTGATTTGATTCGTCAAATCGAAGAAGCCTTACCGCCGATCATCAATCTTGAACGCGAAGCGCGTACGATTGTGCTTTCGCAACCTCAATCGATCATTGAGTTGCAAGTTGCCGACGCGGTTCAGCAGCTTTGTTTGCTGGCTTTAGAAGGGAACGAAAACCAAGTCCTCACCAACCAACTGCTTTCGCGGGTCCGATTTGGCGTGTGTTCTGGGTTGGTGTCCAGTGAAGTCGTTGGCAGTGTGTTTCAGTGTTTTTCGCTGGCTGATAAACGCGCCAAGCTTTCGGATGCGATCGCCAACGAACAGTACTCCCAAGCAGCGATGATTCGTGACCACATCCGATTGATCGAAGATCAGCTAAGCCGGTCGGGCATCCAGGAGTACGGACAATGAGTATGGACGACATTGCCAATCGATGTGGTGAATGGTTGCGTGGTACGGGGCCGGAATCCGATATCGTGATGAGCAGTCGGATTCGTTTGGCTCGTAATTTGGCCGATTACCCTTTTATTCGTCGCTGCAATGATATCGACAAAGCCAATATTGAATCGACTGTCCGTGAACGGATTGTCGCGAATGCGGATTTGAGCAGATTAAGTTTTATCAACGTCGCCGAATTGAATTTGCTCGACCGGCAACTGTTGGTTGAACGTCAGTTGATCAGCCGTGAACTTGCCAACTCGGAAGGGGCTCGTTCGGTAGCAATTGACCAGCCGGAGCAGTTGAGCCTGATGGTTAACGAAGAAGACCACATGCGACTGCAAGTGATCAAAAGCGGCTTTGATCTTGATGGGGCTTGGGAGTTGATCAATCACTTGGATGACGAGATTGAGTCGAAAGTGACCTACGCTTACAACCAGCAACTGGGGTACCTGACAGCGTGCCCAACGAATGTCGGTACCGGCATGCGAGTTAGTGTGCTGGTTCATTTACCGGCTTTGGTGATCACCAAGCAAATCGAAAAGGTCTTTCGCAGCGCCCAGAAAATGAACTTGGTCGTTCGTGGTCTCTATGGTGAAGGCACGCAGGCGATGGGCGATTTTTATCAAGTCAGCAACCAAGTCACTCTGGGAAAGTCCGAAAAGGATTTGATTTATTTGGTCGACGACGTGATCTGCAAGGTGCTTAAGTACGAGCGCATGGCGCGAGAGGTGTTGATCAACGAGAAGCAAAATGACTTATTTGATAAAGTCAGCCGAGCCTACGGGATGCTGCGTAGCGCTCAGCAGATTAGCAGCGAAGAAACGATGCACTTGTTGTCGCGAGTGCGAATGGGGGTGTCGTTGGGCTTGATTGGTGAACTAGAGATACCGGACATCAATCAGTTGTTCTTGCAAACGCAACCGGCTCATTTGCAAAAGATTCATTCGAGCGAACTGGATACCGACGAGCGAAATATTGAGCGGGCAAATTATTTGCACGACCAGCTCAAGCTCGACAATGGTGACGACTCGCAGATGAACTAACGCTGTTTTAGCAAGCTGTAACTGGGCTCGCCAGAGTTCAGGAGCCCCTGGCAATTCGCCCGAAGTCTGACGACACCGGCTACGAATCTCCGCTTAAACCGCAAGTTCCATCAGTAAGCAATCGGAGACGCAATTAACGATTTGGTTGTTCAGGTCGGCAGTGTATGCGTCGCCTGTCGTTGCTGGGGCGATGATGCTATAAACGCCATCACCAATCTGCTGACGAATGGTTACCAACGAAGCTGCTTCATGCGTCTGTGCCTCTTGGTGGATGCTCACGTACAACTCCTTGTCAAACGAAAACCGCTCTGCCAGTGGGTTGTCGTTCATGTGAGCCAAAAACATGTCGGTGCTTTGCATGACATTGGCTTGGAGTTTTCGTATCTTGTCGGAAAAGTCCAAGTTTGCTTTTTCATAGTAAGACAGTTTGTCCAACAGTTGAAGTGTTGCATTTCTTAGGCGAGCATGCTCGTTCATGATCAGGTTGGCAATCGCTGTCACGTCTTCGTCGTCAGCAGAGGCTTTGACGATTTTGGCCAGCCAGACTCGGGTTAACATTTCGCTGACGAAAATTTCTTCGGCCAACTGTGTATACTGTTCCCAAGCGTTTCCGATTTTTATGTTATCGGTTAATTGAGGCCGTAGTTCAGATAGAGCTCGTTTCCAGCGTTGTTCGCGACATTTAGAAAGCCCCCAGAAGGAATTTGTAAAGCGAGCTTTTAAATCAGCTAAGGGTACTAAGGCAACGATTGGTTGCGATAAGACTGAGACGAGCTGAATGGATTGAATGGCGTGCATTGTTTCTTTCTCAAGGAGTGTTTCCAGCAGTTAACGCACACTTGGGGCCAAACCTAAAAACCGTGTTTTTCTGGTAAATCGAGTCGCAATGATGCGTAAAGACCACATGGAGCAGCATGCGTGTGTTGCGATAACACCACAAGGTTTCCCTTTAGCCTCCCCACCTCCAGCTTTAAAAACGTAGCTGCATCTCGCCAGAGTGCAGGTCCAGAGTTTAACGACGATCCGGCAGGCGCAGACACATGGCTCCGCCATGTACACACCCCTCCAGTCTCCAGCCTCTCCAACTTCAGCCTAATTTTCTTGACTCGGCTATTATTTTTGTTAAAATTGCACCGCGCGGCCATCAGTAGGGATTGGTGTACTTTCACAATGGGCTTTCCGCGATAAGTAAACCGTTATCTGCCTCCCAAGGAGGTCGTGGTGAGTATCAATTCGATGCACGCGAAAGTCCGAATTGCGAGTGGTTTGAAAATGGAAGATCGCTAGTTCGGGTTCGGTGATCGTGACTGTTATCC
>CAZKTR010000169.1:0-7126 GCA_964555525.1 uncultured Pirellulaceae bacterium | reverse complement strand
CTCCGCCGGGCGCTTGGACAGGCCGGAGGCAACTGTCGCCCCCTTTTCGGCTAAAGCCGACTTAGCCATCAGAATCTGAGCTAAGTGTTTTTAATTCTTTCTGTGCTTTGATCGTCAGTTTGTCGTTGGGGTAGTCATCGACCAACGCTTGAAAATGTTTCATCGCGATTTTCAGATAGGCTTGTTTGGTTTTGGCATCCGTCGAGGTTTGGGCGCGGATGTGGTTGCTGCGACCGGCTTCGTACCGCGCGTAGGCCTGCCAAGGCCGAATCGCTGGCTTGGATTCTTTCCCGCCGAAACCAAAGAATACCTTTTTAAACTCCCGCTCGGCGTCGTCGTACTTTTTTTCGACTCTTAATTGACGGCCAATTAAACAACTCGCTTCAGCACCAGTTTTTGAAAGACTTGATGACGCCAGCCGCCAAAACTTCATGGCGTTGGAGGTGTCCTTAAGCCCGTCGTAAGCTTTACCGATCTCGAGTAAGATATCTTGTTTAAGCGGCGACTCGCCCTCGGATTCGACTTCGGTGGGTTCAATGATGTCTCGAGCCCACTCGATCGTTGCCTGGTAGTCTTGTTGCTGGTTCGCACATTGGGCTCCGTGTAAGAGGGTTAGCCATTTCAGTTTTTTATCGCTTGTGGTCGGGAGGCTAACGATCGGCTTGGCGGCTTTGTAAGCGACCAAAGCCGGACCGAATTGTCGATTTCGGAACAGCGATTCGGCGGCCATGAACTTGCCATCGGCTAGTAGATCGCCGTTGGGGAAGAGTTCGGTCTGCCGGACAAAGGCCGAGTGAGCTTGTGAGAATTTGTCTTGTTTGTAATAGGCCCAAGCCAGTTTATAGGCGGCTTTTTCGCGAACGGTTGGGTTGGCGCTGTCTTGGTTTGTCCCAACACAAGCACCGAAGGCTTCGATCGCAGCGTCATATCGATGGCCATCGTACGCAGCTTTACCAACATGAAAATTGGCCTCGGTGGCGAAACGACTGGTTGGATGGTCGGCGGCAATCTTGCCAAAGTACTTCAACGCTTGAGCTTCTTGTTTTAACGAGCGATGGGCCCAAGCCAGCTCGTATAAATCCGCGTCCACCAGTAGGTTGTTGGGAGTAGCTTTGAGTAGCTTTTCGAAGGAGTTGATCGCCGCAGCCCATTGCTCGGCTTTTACCTGAGCCAAACCGGTCTTGCGAAGCGACTCGCTGTTTGTGTTGTCACGAGGTTCATCTGTTTGGCTGGGATCCTCGGCCGGGCTTTGGACCAACGATGGATCGATGCTGGCGAGCCCCGCTTTGGCGGAGGTCAGAAACTCGGACTTGGGGTAGGCTTGGATGATTTGTTTGAACAGTGGTTTCGCGGCGTCCCGGTTGTCGGATTTCAAATGAGCCCAAGCGGCGCCGTGGATCGCACTGGCTTTCTCGACCGGTGTGGCTTGTGTTGAATCGATTACTTTTTGGAACCAAGCGATTGCTTCGGCTTGTTGGTCTGCCTGATAACGTTCGTTGCCCAGCTGCACGTAAGCTTGATTCAGGAGTGGTGAATTTGGCGAGTCGGCTGCGAGCCGATCGATTGTCTGTTTGGCGATTTTGTATCGGTCTTGTTCGAGCAGGCTCAGCCCCAAGTACAACTGGGCTCGGTCTGCCAAGCCCGACTGATTTTCGACCGTGAAAAAGGCGGTTAAATTCTCCATCGCCGGCTTGTACTGTTGCAATTGAAAGTGGCTAACGCCGACTAGGTACAACGCTTGAGCAACTTTGTTGGGGTTGGTGATCGATTTGATGGAAGCTTGCAAGTCAGTAATCGTGCCAGCAAAATTTTCCTGTTCAAACTTGGCTTGCGCGCCCGCTAAAATCCAATTCGAGCGGTTTGGGTTTTCGGTCAGATTTTGGTCGTTGATCAGTTGCTGAAAGATTTTTTCCGCGTTGGAGTACTGACCGCTCAAAGACAATGCGTTGCCTTTGACTTCGAGAATTTCGGGTAGGCGGTCGTGGGCGGGATAGCGTTTTATAAAATTGTCGGCGGTGTTGATGGCGGCGGCGTATTGGCTGGCTCTGACTTGACCAGAGGCCGCGTTGCGTAAAGCAACAGGTGCTAATTCGTGATCGGGGAAGTTGTCTGCGATGGAATTGAACATCACGATGGCTTGATCGAACTTGCCGTCAATTTCGATCGCGGCGTTGGCTTGATTCAATTTCAGCGGCATTAAGTTTGGCGGCTGAGCAACGGGAATGAACCGAGTGCTCAGGTCGTATGCGTTATCGAATCGCTGTTGTTCTAGATAGAAGGCCGACAGCAGGTGAGCCGATTTGGCGGAGATTGGGCTGGTGGTCTTGGTGGCCAGTTTTAGAAAAGCTTCTCCTTGTTCGCGGTCGCCCGCGTCCAAGTAGCTGAGGCCGGCGTCGGTCGCGATTTCGATTTTGATCGCGGTTGAGGCTCGTTCGTCAAATTTTTGGTAGACGGCCGCGTACGTATCGCCCGCGCTTTGGAAGCGGTTTTGTTGCCGATAACAAAACGCGAGCCGGCGTTCGGCTTCGCGAGCAAGGGAGATGGAGGGTGCGTCGTTGGAGGTTGGTTTGACGATGGTTTTAAGAAGCCTTTCGGCATCGGCGAAGGATTGCTTAGATTCTTGGTCGGTACCGTTTTGTTTGGCTGCAGCGCCCAGTGCGATTAGGGTTTGGGCGGCTGAGTAAACAACCAAATTTCCGTCGGGTCGCTGTTTGGTGTCGGGGTCAGCGATTAGTTTGTCAAAGTACTCTTTGGCTTGTCCGTAGCGGCCGAGTTCAAAATTCAAGTCCGCAATGGCGAAGGTGGATTCGTATTTGAATGTGTCGTTGGGGTTGGGGACGGTGGCCATTTTTTGGTAGGCGTCGATTGCTTCTTGTTTGCGATCGAGTTCTTCGAAGGCGCCGCCAAGAAAGTAGTAGGCCTGAAATGCATCGGGAAAGTTGGGGTATGTTTGGAGGAGGCGTTGGAGTGCGATGACGGCGGTAGTGACTAAGTCGGCGGCTTGTTTGCGTTGCGTTGCGTTGGTAGCGGTTTTTAGGTTGCGTTGGCCCAACTGAAATTGGCAGTAACCCAAATACAATTTTGCGGTTGGCAATTGTTCGTTGGAAGCGGCGAACTTGGGGATCGCTGCTTTTAGGTTTTCGATCGCCCGTGGGTAGTTTCTTAGTTGTTGGTGACAGAATCCCGCTTGAAATCTCGCCGAGCTTGAGAATTCGCTGTTGGGAAATTGTTCCCAAACGGCTTGCCATTGGGAGGCGGCGAGCTCGAAGTTGCCGTTCTTTTGGGTTTGAGTGGCGGTTTTAATGAGTTGGTTGAGATCTTGACCGTCGGTTGCTTGGGGGGTGGTTTCGGTTGTTTGTGGTGCGGCGGTTACTAACGGAGTTGCGATCGTGAGGGTCAATGTCACGGTAAACAACAAAGCAATGCACGCGTTGGTCAAATGGAAAATCATTTTGAACGGATCTAGGTATGAGTGGGATTGGTAGCTGGGCTCGCCAGAGTTCAGGTCTTTCGAGCGCATCCCGAAGTCTTGGCGACTCCGGCTACCTTAAAATATACGTTATGGCTGGGCTCATCAGAGTACAGGCTTTTTGGAAGTACCTCCCGAAGTCTGGCCACTCCGGTTACCTTGAAATCACTAAGTGCCCAGTTTGACCAAGAAATTGCTGCGGCCCGTTTTCGCCGCAAATGTGATTCAAACCGACCAAAATAGCTCGAAATGTGTGTCGTTTCCGGCCTAAACGGGGCTTTTGTGATTCGGAGGGCTTTTTTTTGACGATTCTTTTTTCGTTCACAGCAAAGCGATGTGTACAATCAAGGCAACCACTCCACATACTTGCCCTTCGGGGGGCTGTAGCGATCTCTATTTACCTTGAGCTGTTTGGCTCGAGGTTATTCTGTTTTACTGGTACGTTTTCAGCACTCACCACGATCTGTTCCCAAATCAATATTGTCGAGGAGTTTATTCATGCCGTTTGCTTTCCGCTCTCAACGTCGCTCAGGTTTGACGTTGGTTGAAATTTTGATTGCACTCAGCATGACTTTGATCGTGTTGGGAACGATGACAGCCGCTTTCAGAGTCGCGTCCGAAGAAATGCGACAGGGTCGGGCGTTGATCGAGTTGGCCAACCGTGCTCGAATCGTTGAAGATCATTTGCGAACGGATTTGGGAAGCATAACGGTCGAGACCAGAGTCTACGACGGCGAGGTCGAACCGCATGGGTACTTCGAGTACGTTGAGGGGACGAATCGAGATTCGACTTTCGCTGGGACTGATAGTTTTCAGGGCGACTGCGATGACGTGTTGGCCTTTACGGCTCGTACCACGGACGGGATTTTGTACCGAGGTCGGCGGAGGCCACTAGTTAATCGAAATGGAGTCTTGACCCTTGGAACAACAACGGTCATCGAATCTTCCTTGGCGGAAATCGTTTGGTTCACGGCGGTGAATGACAACGATGCGTTAGGTGGTCCGTTGCAGCCTCAAGTAAGCGATGGAGCCACACCAGCAAATTCTTCAGTCGATTTTGATGATAGCATTCGACTTTATCGCCGCGTGTTATTAATTCGCCCCGATTTGGGAACGTTGGCTACAGGAGTGTCGCTTGAACAAGCGGAAAACGTAATACGAAACAATGACGTCTCCGTACGTGTTGTCCCAAACCCAACTAACGGGAGGTTTAGTGTTATCGCCAACAGCTTGGAGGATTTGGCGATCCGCGCAAATCGATTTGCACACATGGAGACTACGCCGGACGGTACACTAGAAGGTAACTTTCCAAATAACTTGAGGTTTGATTACATTCAAAATCGAGTCGCAAGTGATGACAATCAAAATCTCATATATACAGACCCTGATCGGACGTGGCAGCCTTTGCCGCCAATCCTATCGGATGTCGGTGCCTTTGATTTAAGAGTTTACTCGCCAACGGCTGGGGTGAATGACGTCGCAGACGTGGTCGTGGAACCATCCGATTTGGGTTATAGCCAGGCTCTGACGGACATTCAACAAGTTGGCGCGTATGTTGATTTAGGGTACGGCCCTGCAACGATTCCACCAGCTCGACTGGACGAGTGGTTTATTGCAAATTCAGCTACTCCTACTGTGATCCCTCCCAGTCCCGCGGTTATGTGGAATCCGCCGGGTGTAAACGTATGGGATACGTGGACTCCGGCCTATGAAAGCGATGGGATTGATCAAGACAGTCTCAATGGAGTGGATCAAGCTAAAAATGGCGTTAATAACGGCGGTTCAAATGTGATTGATGATCTAGGCGAACGCGAGACACAACCGCCTTATGTAGAGTCGCTTCGAGGTATGAAAGTCACGTTGCGGTTGGTTGAAAAAGGAACCAAGCAAGTGCATCAAACTTCCATCATTCATAGCTTCGTGCCAGAGTAACGAACCTGTGGCTGAATATCATACGATCCGCTTGCACGGCCCATGGCAAGCGGATTTTTTTTCATCTGCTTCGGGTGAATCAGCAACGGCTCAACCGGATGGCTCGGGATTAACTGCCGCAGCCCAGCAGCGGATTAAGTTGCCGTTGGTCGAGCAAGCTTGGGTAGAATCTGGATTCACGGGTTCGATCGAGTTGAATCGGCATTTCAATTGGCCGCACGAAGGCGTGCAGGCTGTCTTTTTGCATGTCGACTCTGACGTTTTTTGGACGGTTTGGGTGAACGACCAACCGGTGGTTTCAATTGACAGTCCCGACAAAACTTGCTTGGTCGATTGTTTGAAGTCGCAAAATCAGTTGCGTCTGCGAGCGGAAGTGGTGGCTGGGGTTCAGCCAACGATTCGGGAAGTCAGTTTGAAGATCGCGTAAGCTGGGCCCGCTTCAGGAGCCTTACCGATCGCATCCCGAAGTCTGGCGACATCGGCTACGGCCAAACCGACTATCACCAATCGGGTTGTAGCGATTGTCCCGTCTGACAGATGTCGTAGGGCAGCATTTCGTTTGGTTTTGATTTCTTATTCCGACCGAGTTGTCGGACAAAACCTAGGGTTCGAAACAATACGAAATCCCACCCCACCCTTATGCTCTCGCTTTTCCGATGAATCAAGAACCCCAACGCCAAATTCAACAAGAGAATTCATGGAACCGTTTGGCCGTGAAATCGTTCGACGCCTTCAGTATCGTGTTGGGCTTGTATTTGTTGATCAATTGGATCCCTTCAACTAATAGTAAATCAACGATCGTGATCGCTTTGGTTGCCATTGGATTGTTCTATTTTTCCGCCGAACTGGTTGGTTTGTACCGAAATTGGCGGGGCATTGCGTTTCAAAAAGAGGCCGCGACTGCGCTGTTGGCTTGGTCGGCGACTTTGGTCGCTTTGAGTGTCCTCGGGCAATTGAGTATTTATTCGACCGAACTCTCCAGCAGCAACTTGCTGACTTGGTTTGCGATCACGCCGACTTTGTCGTTGGCGATTCGGCTTACCGGTCGCTGGTATGTAAAGTGGCGGCAACGAAATAGCGTTAACACTCGCAACTACGCGGTTGTGGGTATCAACGATTTAGGCCTTCACTTGGTCCGCAACGTAGGCACAACTCCCGAGTTGGGATTGAAGTTTTTAGGCTACTACGACGATCGAGTGAGTGACCGGACGGTAGATTTGCCCGACGAAGATTCGGCGAAGCTTGGTAAATTGGATGAACTAATCAGTGCGGCCAAGCGTGGCGACGTTCAGGTCATCTACATCACGCTGCCGATGCGAGCCGAAGAGCGAATTCGCGGTTTGATCCAGGAGTTGGCTGACACGACGGCATCGGTTTATATCGTGCCCGATTTGTTTGTGTTCCAAATGCTTAATTCGCGTTGGACCGACATTCAGGGTTTGCCAGTTGTCAGCGTTTTTGAAAATCCGCTTTACGGAGTTGATGGAGCGGTTAAGCGCTGTGTCGATTTTGTTTTGGCTGCGATTGCTTTGGTGGTCGCCGGATTGCCAATGTTGGCGATTGCTGCTGCCGTTAAACTGACTTCAGCGGGACCAGTCATTTTCCGTCAAAAGCGATATGGCTTGGATGGCAAAGAGATCTGGGTTTGGAAGTTCCGTAGCATGACCGTTCAAGACAACGGTCCGGAAGTTAAACAAGCGACCAAGAACGATAGCCGTTTGACTT
>CAZKTR010000168.1:0-7191 GCA_964555525.1 uncultured Pirellulaceae bacterium | reverse complement strand
TACCACCGGTTGAACCACGGAAAAGTCTTGTTTGAGGTAAGTGATGTCCGCTCGAACTGAAACAAAGTCGGGATCCGAACTTTCGTACGGTGATGTTGGAATAGGACTATCCCAATTCGGTACTGCCGCTGTGGCAATGTCTTTTAGACTTAGGGACGGTGCATGGCAGAGTAAGCAATTTCGCATGTGATTAATCGCAACCAAGGTTGGTTGAACGTATTTGTCCGGCTCGACCTCGATAGGCACGGCTGGGTGAGGCAAGTCAAGCATTGCTACCAACTCGGGAATCGCTTCTTTATCGTCTAAGCGGACCAGGGCTTCGGCGCTGTGCTGGGCAACAACATGCCATGGATACGCAAGCCCTGCTAATAATTCAGCACGGTACTGGTCGCGCGGGGATTCTGCCAAAGCGTGTGTCGCGGCTAACCGTACGTCAGCGGACAGATCGTATTTGGCCCGCTTTGCCAATAGTTCAATCGCAGTGCTGTTGTCAGCCCCCTTTAGTGTGTTGATCAATTCCAGCCGATCTCGACGGTGCTGCACCTGTAAGATTTGGTCGGTCGTTTTCAGATATTGTGGGTGTGAGTCGGAGTTTACCAAATCACGAAGCTCCTCAATCGACTTATCTTGTCTAGCCTTGATCATCTTGCTGCGTAGGGCAATGTTACCACTGTTACGCAAAATTACGCCTTGGGCGCCAGCACTGGCTTCGCTAATTAATCGCCCTAGTTTGCCGGATACCAACTTGATTGCGGTTGCTTCTTCTACGTTTGCTCGGCATTGGTCACCCATTGTCAACGGTAGGGCTTGAAGGTCCTTTCGCTCCGAAAGTTGGTTGCTCAATAGTTCAACGGGGTCATGTTCTTGGAGGGGCTTGTTTGCTTTGGCAGTCGTTTCCCGTTGTAACTTTAACAAGTTTTTTTGAAGTATTCTTTGATCAGCACCCGGTTGGCTTGCTCGATCTCGAAGTTGTATTTGTTTGCCCATGAGCATGTCAACAGTTTCTCGCTCGTGGATGTATTTCTTAGTATCTGCAAATTCTCGTTTGCTTTGCAGGAGATCTACCGACGCTGTCTCTGTTTGCAGCATCGCACGAAGCTCGTCGGCGCCAAGCTTTTGAATACCAACGATTTTAATTGGTTTTTTTAAAACAGGATGGGCGATTGGTTCGAGCGCGGGCGCGGTTGGTTCGAGCACGGGCGGGGCGTCAGATAATGAGGCGTCTTCATCGTTAGCGTTCCCAATTGGTTTTTCCAAAAGCTTAGTGACTCTGGCAACCAGCGCGGCTGCTTCGTCTTCGTCTGTCAATTGAGGTTCCGTTTTGTCTGCCGCCAATTGGACATCCTGTTCCAGATCGGCCTCTTGGGCAAGCTGAAGAACCTCATCAACAGGTTCAACTTCCTCTTCCAGCTGAACCTTTTCAACCGGGGCCTCTTTCAGTAGTGGGAGGGTAACCAGTGACGCTGTGGCGGGTTGCAATCGTGGAGCAACTGTCGCTGAAAGGTCGGTGATTGTGGCTAGTGACTGAGGGCGTTGAGGATCAACAGTTTCGGCTACTGTGTTGTAAGATTTTTGCGACTTCGGCACATGGCAGGCAAAGACCCCAATGAAGCCTCCCAGCACCATCGCGAATGAACATAAAAGCGCCACGACCTTAAACCGAGAATGGTTTCTGGGAACCCTTGGAGTCGGCTGCGGTTTGATGTTGACTACTTCTTCTTCTGGTGAAGGAAGTTGTTCATTTTCAATGGGCGGTTCGAATGCTTCGCAAGATGGTGCAATCACGGGAAGTCGAGGCTTTAAGCGAGACTCCGATTCAAGCCCTTGTTGGTGCTTAACTGGGGGATTGCGCATCGGCTTCAATGTCGCTAACCGTTTCCGTTTCACCAATTGTTTTGGTTTCGAAGACGTTGTCGTCCAACGTTGGTCAGAGCTTGAGTGGCTTGCTTGTTCGTTGCGCTCGATCACAATGAATTCCTTATTTACCAACTTGTCCAATAAGTTGCCCGCTCCAGCATCTTCATTCTATTAGAAGAGTGAACCACACAAGGAATCACAAATGTGGAGCTGATTTACGGGCAACCGAAGGACGTATGACGCTTCGTCGAGGCAAGGAATATTACAGGCAAGTGGTCTTTTTATTTCTTAGTGCAATAATTCGCAGTTCGGAGAAAAAGTCAACTAGCTCAATACACGCTGCCTCAGTCTTTAGTGGTGGTTTCATTGCAAACGTCACAGAAAAAAATAGATTTTCTGAGAAAGTTACTAAAATTGCGCAACGGCCACTGAAATGCCCCAAATCAGCTGTTTTGACTTGCTGGGTTGGCAGAATCGTCGGTGCACCCTGTCCGAATACCCGGATAAACACGCGAAATAGAAAGCGAAGTGCTTTGAAGAGGTTTTTGGGGTTAAGTTTCCGGTCTGTCAGATTCGGCTGTTCTTTCAACAATCACGGAATTCAACAGCTAAAGACGTCAACCAAGTCTAGGACGAAAAATAGATTCGCCGCTGCGGTCAGCGGCGTGAGCCAGCGAACTGGTTCGTGACTCACGTAGCTGATCCCCTTTCAGCAATGGTAAAACTTTATCCAAAGAGCTGCTCGCTCCCAAGAAAAGCCTAATTGAGATTTGCGAGGCCACAACGCTACGGAGTGGCCAAGATATTAATGAATGGTGCGATGTCCAAGAAGCTAACACTACCGTCCTCATTAGTATCAGCTTCAGCCTGGGGCATCCCAGAAGTCAGAAGCATGATAAACGGTGAGATATCTAAAAAGTTGACGATCTCGTCACGGTTGACGTCTCCTAATAACACAGAGTCGTCCGCAACAGTAACGTTCAAGTTAAAGTTGTTTGCGCCTCCGGCAAAATTAAAACGTGATTGGTTGTCTCCACCGTCGGTTACTGCCAAGACAATTCCAGCTACGCTGCCAGCGTCAATCCAGCCTTGAACGGTTTCCGGGTCCAACTCGAACTCGATTTCTGTCGGTGCAGTTGCGGGACCATCCCAACCCATGATGGTGTTGGTGTTTAGAGCTGTAGAATCAAACGCACCAATGAAGTTCTCTAAATTGGCTCCAGTAGCGTCGACCCAAGGAACGTCACCTGGGTCTGGTGTAGCACCTACGTCTGATTGGTTTTGGAAGGTCGCTGCTCCGCCAGCCTGACTTGCAACGGCTTGGCCGATCGTTCTGTTTCCCTCAAGCCAGCCTGCATTGCCAGCATACAACTCATGAATTGTGAAGAAATCTGCTGTGTCGCCATGGTTAGCATTGTTGAACGGGGTCGGAGCAATATTTACCGTGATGGTTGCTGAGGCAACAGAACTTCCGGCAAGCGGTGTTAGGTCAAACCCCATCAGTGCCCAGTTTTGAATGTTGTTGGAGTTGAGTCCAATCAGTTTGGCGTCAAGTCCACCATTATCATCGCCGTTGTTGCCACCCGAGGGCAGGCTGTTGAGGTCACCGCTGATTCGAACATCGGTTATGTTGCCGGCGGTAACTACAGTTTGCGCTGTTGAGATTGCAGGCAGTAAAGTTGCTACTCCTATAGCCAATAGAAAGTGCACGTTTAGATTCTTCATCGGAGCTCCATCAAATAAGTTTGGAAGTGAAAATGAATGTCTCGTGTGACTTCTAGTCTATTGTTTACATTTCGCGTTGCAACGGTTTTGTTAGGTGATAGTAGTAGTTTATTAGTAATAACTATCGGTTGGACGAATATTTCGGCATTAATTGGCGGAAATACTTGCCGTGTCGATTTTTAAAACTTTGTTTTCTTTGCAACGTTTTGGTCAGCGAAGGAACGCGATGAATGCGGCAAAGCCGGTTTTTGTCACGGAGCAAGCTTCGCTTCGCGACGCTCCAAGATTGCCTTCCAAACCTTCGATGAGTTATTCTGAGGGGTTTCATTGGTTAACTTTTGCAGGGCAAACACAATCGCCTCTCGGTTTAGGTTGGGGGCTTTGGCAAGTTCCTTGCTTACTTGATTGGCCTTGGTACGTTTCATCGGTTTCTGTTGTACGACGTAATCGAAACGCTGGTCTTGCGGCCATGGGCCGCGGGTCCTGACAGGTTGAACGACTGAAAAATCTTGTTCCAGATAGGTGACATCCGCTCGAACCGAAGGCGAGTGCGGGTTTTCTGATTTGTAGTACTGCTTTGGAAGTGGTTTGTCCCAGCTGGGAATGACCCCGGTTGCGATGTCATGGGAACTCCCTGCAGGTGCATGGCACAGCAGGCAATTTCGCATGTGATTGATTGCCACCAACTCTGGTTGCACGAACTTGTTTTTGCCCACTTTTACAGGCGCATTTGGGTGAGGCAGGTCGAGCATGGCTATCAGTTCAGGGATCGCTTCCTGATCATCCAGTCGAACGAGAGCTTCGGCGCTATGCTGGGCAATCACGTGCCAGGGGTATTTGAGTCCTGCTAGAAGTTCTTCACGGTATTGATCTCGCGGAAAACGAGCCAAGGCCGTTGTTGCGGCCAGTCGCACTTCAGGGATAAAGTCGAATTTGGCTCGTTTTGCCAAGAGCTTTAAAGCCGTATCGGTTTCTGATTTTTCTAAAGCTTCGATCAGTTCCAATCGCATTCGCGGATGGTCGATCTGTAAAATTTGATCTGCTGTCTTTAAACGCTGCGGATTCACCGAAGCATCGGTCGCAGTTTTCAACTGTTTCTTTAGCTCGCGAATGCGGAAGGCATCATTCTTACTCGGGTCGCGACTTCCGAGACTAGGATCGAATTGATTTACGGCCGAACCAAGCGTGCTGGAAACCCAGTCGATCGCCTCGGCATCGTCTCGGCTGGATCGACACTCGTCTCCCATCACCAATGGCAATCCTTGAGCGTCCATATCTCTGGCCAGAAAATACTTTTTCGACTCAAGGTCTGTTCGGTCTAACTGGGCCAGTATCTTTTCGGTCAGCTTGGGCTTGTCTGCTGGTAACGCCTTCGCGATTGTTTTCAATTTCCTCGTAACTCGATCTTGGAATCGTTGGGCGTTTTCTGAAATGGATTGTTCAGCGCGACGGAACTCACGAGTGTTATTAAACAGATCAAACGAACCAACCGTCGTATAGAGAAATGCTTTCAATTGTTTTTCGTCGAGATCTTGAATGCGAGATAACTTCGGCGTTTGGGTTTTTGGAGTGGAAAGGGCGAGTTGTCCGTTTATAGCGAAGTCGATAAATGCCTTGGATGTGATCGATGCCGCAGGGAAGTTATCGGGCACTTGGTAGTTTTGTCGTTGTTCCCATGCTAACCGCAGCTTGGCAGTGTCTTGAAGAGCGGATTCCGAGGCCGCGAGAACCGAACAGATCGTAAATACCTCGTCTTCGGTCGAAAAGACAATCTGTCGATTGCTCAGGTTGATCGAAGTGGTTGGAGTTGGGTTGTTGTGGACCAACTGGCGGATGCTTTTGCGGAGTTCAGCGAATTCATCAATGGATAGATTCGACGATTCAAGGGTTGCAAAATGTTTGCAAGTTCGCTCAATCGTGGGCTCGAGTTCGCTGATGCTTCTGAATGGAAATTCAGTCTTACCAATATTGATAGATGCTGAGATTTCAGAACCCAAGCGAGTTTCGAAGAATCGCACACGCCGAGCCAGTTCGTCGCCGAGTTGCCGTAGCACGAAGTCAGCGTTGTCCACTAGCAGCGAACCCTTGAGGGGTTCATTGTTGAGGGTGATTGAGCCAAGGCCATTCTTTTGAAAATCAATAGCTAGATGCCACTGGAAGCGTGGAACAGGGTCTGCGTCAACGATTTCCACGCTGCCTCTGGGCGGTTGGTCCAGTTGCGGTCGGTTTTTATTGTCAATCGGTATCGGTGGTTTCTGGAGAGGGTTTCCGGCGATCGAATTAGGCTGGGCTGAATGCTGTTCATCGCTCGGTCCAGGTTTCAGATCGGGAATGGTGTGAACTACGATCGCTTCGTTTGCCGGTGGTGTCGGGGCGATCGATTTGTTTGAAGGATCAACCGATCCGTCGGTGTGCTGCGTGGACGAATTGTTGGCTAGGTTTTGGTCAGTCGGCGAACCGGAAGTTGATGAGGTTGAATTGTCTCCTCCCATGCCCCAGATAAGTAACCCGACAGTGATTGCCGTGGCAATCGAAACCAAAGTTGCAATGGTCTTGTGCGGTAGCAAGTTCTCCCGGGCAGCAGGCGACAACTTTTGCTCGTTCAGTTGTTCGTCTTGTGTGGCAAGATCCGACGTAGTTTCGGGGTCGGGAGTTTGAGGCTCAAATACAGGAGCGATAACTGGTAGGCGAGACTTTGAGTTTGTGTCTGCTTCAGAATCGACTTTGGTTTGCGCTTTGGCAAGAACATCATCGACAAATGAATCTTCGGGCGCAGACAGGCGGCGCAGCATTCGCAGCTGACCATCCAATTGTAGGTCCGCCAGTTGTTGCGAATCTAAGTCATCTAGTGACAGCGGAGGTTGCGGTTGAGCATCGGGCGTCGAGGACTGGCCTTGCTGCTCGATAAATTCAGCCCAGTCAGATTCTGGTCCAGGTTCGGGGGGTTGATTGGAGTCGTTTTGATTGTTCATGGAAAAACCTATGTCCAACTTATTTGCCGTCGTTGCTTTCGAAACGATTTGAAATGCACTTCTGTAGTATTCGACGAATACGAAGTAATTTCATACGTACAGTTCCGGAAGCTTCGTTAGCTTCGGAAGCAATACTGACGGTCGATTGTTGGTCAAAGTAGTGGCGCTCGATCAAACTTTTTGAGCGAGCAGGGAGTAGTTCGAGGCATGATTTTAAGGCGGAAAGTTGGTCTTCTAAAAATTCAAAATCGCGTCGCTGAATTTTCAAACTGGTGATCTGGTGTTTTGCGATATTGGCTTGCTGGAAATTACTCTGCTTCTTTTTTTCGTTGATCTTGGCTCGCAGGAATTCCAGCGCCTTATTATGGGCAATGCCTGTCAACCAAGTAGAAAATTTGGAATCGCCACGAAAATGATCCATCTGTCGAAACGCAACCACGAAGACATCCTGCGCGATGTCATCAACATCGGCCGAACATCGAACATGTTTCGCTAAATACATTCGAATCGGCTGGTGGTGTAATTCCACAAGCTGACGAAAGGAATCGGCGCATCCTTGCCGAGCCAATTCGATTAATCGATTTGAATGCTTCACGCTGCTCCCAGTTGTCACCTTCATGTCACACCTGTGTTGCAA
>CAZKTR010000167.1:0-7213 GCA_964555525.1 uncultured Pirellulaceae bacterium | reverse complement strand
ATTGTTGATAAAGTTAAAACCCTCGGTAAAATAAAAAACCTCGGTAAAATAAAAAACCTCGGTTTTGGTTTCGTCTTTGAAACCGTTTTTGAACGGGTCGTTCCTGCTTGGATGTTCCGATTTTGTTCTCTGGCGGTTTACCAAATCGATTTGGATAAATTGTCCAGTGGCCCGTTTTCGAGTGCTGTCGTCAAGATTTGCGATAGCGATCAGGAGCTAGAACAGCTGCGAGAATTTACGAGTGACTACACGCAACAGAAAGACACCATCGGTGTTTTGGCAAAAGTGGATGGACAGGTCGCCGGTGGCCTGTGGATAGCCCTTGGCGACTACCAGGATCGTGACTTGGGTTTGTCGTTTTTGCTCGGAACCGAGGGAACCTGGATTTATTCCGCAAGAACCGATGCTGCCTATCGTCGCCAAGGAATTTATTCGCATCTGATGGCGGCGTCCGCTCAAACGCGAACAAACGCGGGTCACACCGCACCGTTTATTGGCGTCAGCAAATTAAACCAAGGTTCACACAAAGCAATCCAACGCTTCGGCAAACTGGTCGGCCAAGTGTTGGTGATTCGGTTGGGTTCAATAGTCTGGGCACGA
The DNA here is from genome assembly GCA_964555525.1 of uncultured Pirellulaceae bacterium. Taxonomy (GTDB): domain Bacteria; phylum Planctomycetota; class Planctomycetia; order Pirellulales; family Pirellulaceae; genus Mariniblastus. Next base: position 6,613 of record CAZKTR010000167.1, on the reverse strand, counting down.
ACAAAGGGTAACTTGAAACAGAATAAAAACTTGACCCTCCAGTGCACTCGTCGCCCAATCCAGTTTAGAGTACCTGAGATCGATTGAGCAGTTTTTGGGCAATAACATGCAGGTGGATGGTGAGTGTAGAGGATTTCTTTGGTTGAAATTCTAGCCAGAAAATAAAACGTTTTTGAAGTACAATGTCAATTGATTTGACTTTGGAGCACTGGCCAACTCGGGCGGAAATTGAACCATCAGAACCAAATGAACCAGAAAACGCGGACTAACGAACCTTTCTAGGGGTTGAGTGTCCCACCCGTACTCAGCGAGCAAGGTTCAACCAAAACATGAGCGATGTCTAAAAAACCAACGGGTGCAAAGAACTACGGCAGCATTCCACATTTACCCAACAGTCGAATGGGCCCTGCCGATCATGCTTGCCCCGAAGGGATGCAGCGAATTGCAACTGAACGAGTTCGTGATAAGCACGACCGAGTGATCGTGCAAGAGAAGCTTGATGGAACGAACGTTGGCGTGGCTAAGGTAGCGGGAGAAATCTTCGCGATACAACGTGCCGGATATCCAGCAGACTCTTCTCCTTTTGAACAGCACCATCATTTTGCAGCATGGGTTCAAAAGCACAGGGCTCGGTTCGATGAAGTGCTAAGAGATGGCGAGCGAATCTGCGGTGAGTGGTTGTTGCAGGCGCACGGAACTCGGTATCAACTTCATCACGAGCCGTTTGTCGCGTTCGACATAATTTGTGGAAAGGACCGAATGGTATACGATGAGTTCCTTTCGCGAATCGAACCGTATGGTTTTATCTCGCCATTTTGTGTCGGGCAAGGATCTCCAATGTCTGTGGAGGCTGCATTAGATGCCTTAGGGAAAAATGGTCGTCATGGAGCCCTAGACCCAATCGAAGGGGCAGTTTGGCGAGTTGAAACTAATCGTCAAATCACTCCCGGAAAAGCGAACGGCCGAAAATGGGTTGTTGACTTCATTGTCAAATTTGTTCGCCCGGATAAGACGGATGGTCATTACTTGCCTGACATTTCTGGCGGTGATATTATCTGGAATCTAGATCCGAAAGAACTACTGTAGTACGTGGCATGACGCCGTAGTGCGCGATTCTAGATTTGCTATGGTTTAGAAAGTGGACGATTACTCATTCCGGTTCGGTGATCACGAACGCTATTTTGTTGAAGCAACTATGTCAGAACAATACATGAAACCCGAACTTGGGAAGATCTCTCGCTATCTTGACGTCCCCGATTTGATCGTGCGGGCGGTGCCGAGCTACGGGGTGACTTCGGAGTTTGACGGCGGGGCTTACGACAGCTCCGATAGTGAGATGGAGGACTACGGCCCAGCCTACGAAGACAGACTTCAGGGGCGGTTAGTAAATGCAACCAAACACCGACTGTCTGATATCAAATACGATTTATCATATTACGACAGCTCCGGTCGTTTTTTAGGACTCGACAAATCTCGTTTCCTCGACGAAGACGAGCTCGACATCGACGATCAGTTACCGATTGATCTAAAGGTGAAGTTACCGGACGGCACCTCAAAATGCGTGTTCAATGTACGTGCCAAGAAGCCTGGCCTAATCGGTAGAATGTTCTGGGGATAATTGAGCCTTGCGTTGGCTGGCAGCTCGAGCGAACAGAAAGTCCGACGAAGTCAAAATTTCCCAAAAACGTCTTTTACTGAGACCGGCCCGTGGTATCGAGAATCCGCTGCGTTGTATCTGTTGTCACCCAATAGAAAAACATGTTCATTAGGAACGGTTAATTGGCAACCTCTACGATTAGTTTGTGCCGCGTCTAAGTCGTACGCAACCTCATACGATTTTTCGCCGTGAGTCTCTTCAAAAATTTTGAAGGACCCTTCCGTCCGTAAATATTTCCGAGCAACGGTAGCGCCATTTACCTGTATCAGTTCATTCTCAATCGAAACCTGATCGCCGGGAAACGCTATCACTCGCCAAACGTAGTTAAATTTCCCTTGGTCAGAATCTAGTTGAAAAACAACTACATCGCCGATATTCAAATCATCTACGGATTCGAAGCTGCTCTTAACAACCCAACGAGTTGTTCCCGCAGGCAACCCAGGATACATGCCATTTTGAGGAATCGTAAAACGCTCAAACTTTGAACGAACAATTAACGCGATTCCAATCACTACAATAGCGAGAAGAATCTTGAAAAGATATTTTTTCATAAGATTTTTTCAACCGTAACATAGTATCCGCGATCACCAATCGGAATACTCATTTTTTCTTCTTGAATTTTTCTGTCGTGTCGCGAGCTGGGATCGCGAGAATTCTGGAGTAAGCAGTGAAGTAGAAAGTGCCATTGGCGTAAATGGGTGAAGTTTGAATAAAGAAACCGGTGTAATTGGTCCCAATTTCTGACTTGTCCATCTTGCTCGCTAACTTAATTCGAGACACGGTTCCATCTTCATCAGCAACCAGGACCGCGTCACCCATGATCAACGGCGAACCATATATCCTTGAGAGCGTTTCGTAGCTCCAATGTCGTTTGCCGGATTTTTCGTCCAAGCAGTGAATGGAACCAGCCCAGTCTGATGCGATGACAAAACCATTATGAACAGCAACACTTCCGGATGAACTGTGCATCACATTTGGGTTCTCTTCGTCGGCGTCGGCACCTTCAGGGCCGCTGGGCGAGCCTTTGAATTCCCAGATTAGTCCTGAATTTGGATTGACGGAAACTTCATCGTTGGCAGATAAAAGCTCAGAACTGAGATCCCCAGTTTTTGCGGGATCAATACAACAGAGCCGTCCAGTGCACCTACCGAACTCGTATTCGTATCCTCTTGCCAGAAACAGACGACCATTCTTAAAAACTGGCTCCGAAATTACCTGTCCTAGATACGCAGCCTGCCATCCATGTTTCTCGCGATATTTGATTCGAGTCGCTTTTTCGTTGATGTCGAATTTCCAAATCAATTCGCCGCTAAGGCAATCAAAGGAGCGAACCCAGCCGTCTCCTTGTCCGATGATAATTTGATTTCGACCACCAGCTTGGACGACTGTTGGGTTGCCCCATTGAGGTCCCAGAGTTGAATTGCCAGGTGTGTTGTCGGTCCATTTCACCGTTCCGTTTTTCTTGTTGAAGCAAATCAAACTCGGAGGAGCTTTCGAATCGTTTGCCACTGGACTTTTGGCGCTAAACGGGCGCACCGTATGTGTCGTATTCACATAAATGTAGTCTCTCCAAATAACTGGCGAGCAATGGAGGTGACGCGAGCCAATGTGAGCAACGCCTGGAACAACGTTAAACTTCTCCAGCATGTCTACTTTCCAAACCTCGGTCGGCAAGCCCGTTCCTTCAATCAGCGGCCGGATGTCCAGGCATACCGTTTCGCAGCGGTTGGTGCAAAAGTAAATTCGATCGTTTTCGATGTAGGGTGTGGATGCGATTCCATAGCGCGGCCAATCGACCGAGCGGCCTTCTTTGCGTCGTGGTGATACGTATTGGTAAAGAAATTTTCCATCAGATTCACGAAAGCAGAATAGAACGCCAGCGTCACCGATAATTTTCGGATCGCGAGGTTTGGCGTTACTGCCGCCGATCCAAACTAATCCATTTGAAATCGCCGGTTCACTTCCAAGGCTCATGCCGATTTCTGCGAACCATTTTGCATTCTGGATCGACGGATGTTTGAGTACCTTGTCTTCCACCCTATTGGGTGGAAGTTCAAAATCGACTGGAATGTCGTTTGTGGCAACAACAGGATTGTGACTATTGCCACGACCTCTCGACGACCAGTCTTGACTTTGAGCGCATAACGAACCGAGACATAGAAGGGAAACTACTGAGCCTAAAGCGGTCAAAACAATGCTTGGTTTTGCCATGAGTTCGCCTGCATTTTTAATAGAGATTTGTTGAGGCAGCTAACGCTATTTTAACAGTCTCCAGACCGCTGTTCCATATCCGACCAAAATAAAAGCTAGAACGAACTTGGAACCGGCGAATTTACGACTGGGTTCTCGGGCAAGTTCCGCCGCAGACTGAAGTGGATGACTGCGAGCTACTTCTGAGCGGCTTTCGTAAACCACTCAGCAAATTCTACTTGGCCTTGTGACTGAGCGATCTGTAACGCACTCTGACCATTGGCGGTAGCGTTGTAATCAACGCTACAATTCAAAAGTGCTGCGGCAGTGGACTGATGTCCTAGACCTGCCGCAATATGGATCGGCCGATAGCCTGCGTTCGTCTGAGCTTCCAGATTTGCGCCGGCGCGGGCCAGAACAGGAATCACTTCCGCGTAGTCAACTTCGGCAGCAGCATGGGCAGCAGTAAAGCCGTCAGCGTTAGCCGACTCACGATTTGCGCCCGCGTCGATTAACATCGATATATGCTCCACACTACATTTGCCAACGACCGCCATTTGTAGCGCCGAGCCTCCACGTTCGTTTCTGGCTTCCATATCGGCGCCAAGCTCAAGCATCGTCCGACAAAGATCGGTATAGCCCAATTGAGACGCAAGGACTAGCGGAGGGGATCCGTCGGCTGCGACGGCGGTTCGCCATGTATCCTCATGGGCCAGCTTTCGAATTACGTCGTCGTCATTGGCATACACAGCTGCAGATAGGGCACCGAGACCGTAGAGTTTTTTCGTTGGCGGTGGCATCTTGTACTCAAGGCCGGCGCAGAACAGGCGGTGCCCGAAGGCATTCATGGCTAACAGGGGAGCATTGTGTAGCAGCTCCGCTGTTTCATTATCCACCGGTAATGGAAGTCGCTCCTCCAAGGCGTGGCTGCGGATCATCCAATCGACAACGATCGTTGGTTCTCCCAACCCCGGAAAGGAATTCTGGCTCACATAAAGCTGGGAGATACGCAATTCTCCACCTTCAACCACGGCGTCCGCCATCGCCACCGTCTCGCCGGACCAGCTGCGAGCGAACAGCACCTTGCCGTCCCGCCATGCAATCACCCATTTGTCTTCCATCGCTCGTGGGATAAACAGCATGCCGTCGGGAAACGGAGCGGCAATCGGATAGCGAAGGTTACATGGAACTTTTTGGACTTCCTCAATTGGTTTCAGGCGATCATGATGCCCGGGACGCCATGAGATTGCGCAAGCGGCTTTCGCCTGATCTTGGGTGAATGACTGCATCTGCAAGTTTGCCATCAAACTGAGGAGCCGGACACCAAACGGGTTACTAGGCGAGTCCGCCTCTAACCAAGTCGCTTTGTTATTGTCATTGCTTGAATCGTTGTTGCTCATACTTCCCTGCGGTTTGAACTTCACTTGCTGTCAGCTTAGCGTGTTTCTCGCCCAGTGTCGAAGCACGCTTTGTTCGGTCATTGACCGACAAATAGCTTGAAGTACTGCGCCTTTTTAAAAGGAAACTACGTTTCGCTGCCGAAAGAAGCCTCAAGCGGCTGCCCCAATGTGGCAGGTTTTGCTTTGGTTGTCGGTATTTCTATTGGCAGTTTTGTGAGAAAACAAGGTATAATTTCTGTTTGTGGTCTTTATCATGACAGTCCTGTAAACAATAAGCGAACAAGGAGAAAGTTATTATGTTGAAGCAACGAATAAAAGAATCTCACCAAATGATAGCTGTGGTCAAGAAAGCCGCCGTCGCTTTCTTAGTAGGAATTTTAGCTTTGTTTTCCTCTGACACGCTGCTGGCTCAAGGCGACCCAACCGTGTTTGTTTTTGTCAATGGCGGCCCTCTTGATGGGTCAGGGATTGGCGGCAACATGAACGTTGATGGCGTGATCATCACAACGCAGGATGTGATCGGCTTGGACGGGTCCCGTGCTTCCGATGGTACCAACAACTTAACCAATATCGGAGGTGGTGATGGCTTGGGAATCAACTCTGCCGGCGCTGACACCGCCCTACTCTTTCAGTCGGATGAGGGATGGGAGTTTATCTTCAATACCGAAGTCGAGTTGCGGAGCATTGAGTTGATGGATACCGTTGCCGGCGGCACGCTGACGATCTCTTCAGGTAGTTTTCCCGATATCGTGTTAGCTGATGAACTCGATGGTGACAATGATTTGGGCAGTACCTTGGTGCCAGCTAATACCTTGGTCAGCATTTCCTATTCCCACACCGGTCCGCAGGGAACCGACGGTCCCCGAATCATCAGTCTGACTGTTTTCCCTACTGTCGAACCTCCTCCTGCTCCAGCCATGTCGTTTTTTACTTTCGGTAACGGAGGCCCCCTCGATTCAGTGGGAGTTGGTGGCGAGTTGACCGTTAATGGGGTGACCATCACAACGCAGGATGTGATCGGTCTGGATGGGACTCGTGCTTCCGACGATATCGCCAACTTAACCAATGTCGGAAGTAGTGGTGGCTTGGGAATCAACTCTGCCGTGGGCGACACTGCCAGAAACTTTGATCCGGGTGAGGCATGGGAGTTCACCTTCAATACCGATGTCCAATTACAGGAAATGCAGTTAATGGATACCGATGCCGGCGGTACGCTCACGATCTCTTCGGATAGTTTTCCGGATATCGTGTTAGCTGGTGAACTCGATGGCGTCAATGATTTGGGGGATACCGTTGTGCCAGCTAATACCTTAGTCAGCATTTCCTATTCCCACACCGATCCGGAGGGAGCCGGCCCGCGAATCAC
>CAZKTR010000166.1:0-7225 GCA_964555525.1 uncultured Pirellulaceae bacterium | reverse complement strand
GCGCCAAATAACAATATGATGCACGCGAAGCCGTCAAGGCTCTCGCGTTGGTCGCGACAATATTCTACCGAAGGTTTTAACTTCACATCGCTCCGATTTCAGGTTGGTGTCATCAACCGTCGGATCGGTGATCACGCACGTTATCCCGCTTAAATTCATGAAGTTTTCACTAAGGCAGTTGCTCTTTGGCTTCGCGTTCGTCGGCATTGTGCTCGCAATAACGCCTTGGGCTCACCGCACCTACTGCCTGTACAAAATGAAGTCGTATGCTTGGAGCAGTGGATGACGTGTTTCAGATTTGCTCCGGTACGGAGACGAATGCGGATTTCCTGACGACTGGGCAGACGAACTTTTGGAGAGTGCTTCGTCTGCAGGTGATCTGATGACCGTCTATTCATTTGTGTATGGGGCCGATATCAATCGAAAAATTGACGGACATAGAACTGCGGTAATGCATGCTGCAGCGAACGGGCAGTTTCACTTGGTTAAGTTTCTGATCGAAGAAAACGTCGATCTATCACTCGTCGACTCAAACAATAAAACCGCAGCGGAGATTGCAACCGACAACGGCCACTTTGGTATCGCGAGTTTCATCAACGTCAGTGAAAATGATGACTGGCAACGCATTATTGTTGCGGAAGAGATTTTGATGGAATTGCGCAGTGATTCACGATCTCAGCGAATTGATAAACTGCTTCAACTTCCAAAATATGCGTCGATCGCGCCGTGCTTGACTGAACTTCCAGAGTCATACGGTGACTATTCTTGGTTTCAGATCACCAGTCGTGTTACAATCGGCATTCACAACACCAACGGAATGGTATTCTTAGCTTGGCTACTCGATGACCTGCGAATAGATGACGTATCGTGATCGCAGGATATCATTTCGACGGGCCGAGGTCGCATTTTTCGTCGGTTTTAATGTTTGGTTTATTTGCTGCGACTAGGGCATCGCGGCCGTTTATCCGCTAAGGGAATCCTCGAAACATGACAATGCGCAGATTTCTACTAGACGATGGGGCGTCTCGAAAATACTGGAACGTTTCGCGAAAATCCAAAATGCAGAGCGTCGAATACGCTCGGGTCGGATCGTCTGCAAAAACGAAAACGAAAACGTTTGATTCAAGCTCCGCAGCGACGACTGCGACGGAGAAACTGATCGCTTCCAAGCTTTCCTCAGGCTATCTAGAACTAGCACCAGCTTCGGTCGAGTTTAAAACGCCAAAGGGTGTGAAAGGTGCTGAACCTGCGCAGATTCGAAAACTAGAGAAACAAATCGGATCAAAACTTCCCAGAGACTATGTTGGATTTCTCAAATCTACCAATGGCGGATGTCCCGACCCAGGATTTGTGTCAATTCCTGGCCATCCCTATATTGATAATGTTTCGATCGACACTTTTTACGGGCTTTATCCAAAAGTTAAACAGGGACTAAGCATTCAGTGGGGAATAGAAAACCATTCATCGGTACTGCCGAAAGGGCATCTCCCAATTGCGCGTGGTGGCGATATTTTTACAATCTGCCTAACGAAACAGAAATTTGGATGTATCTACTTCTGGGATCACGAATGTGAATCCTTCGAAGAGGAAGAAAAATTTTCGGCTAAAGATGGGATGTTACTCGCAACCGACTTTACTGAACTACTGGGCAGGTTGTCCATATTCGACGACATGGAATAACAATTTGATGCGCGCTAAGTCGGGTTTGGGAGGTCTTGAAGTGGTTGATTTCTTGTTCCGCTCTGGTGTTCTAGGACGTTGTCCGGCTCCACTTGATGCTAGCGGATTCATTCCTTCACATCTGAATTGAGCCGCCAATTGTCCTTTTGCGCAGAATATGTTTTCGCTAAAGTCCCGGTTGAATTATCGACTGGAGCGATGAAATGAGATCAATTACCTGTTTTGCAGTTGTTGCGTTTATCGCACTTTCAGGTTGCCGTACGCTTCAACCTGAATACTCGCTTTTCAAGAGTGAGCAAGAAGAACGGACTGATGAACTCTGGCGGCAAGGCTACGGTTATAGCAATCCAAACGCTGATAGAATTCGAAGTGGTCAGGACCCACTGAATTTCGATGGATCGCCGAATACTTTCGAATCGGCTGCGGAGGATGTCGCAGGACGAGCTATTGGAAGTGTCATTTCGTTTGCTATCTTCGAAGGGGTTCCTGCGATGTTTCGCGGTCTCTCCAAAAAATTAAAACGTTAACCGATAACTGTTGACTGCTTTGCTCGAGCTTCTTTCAGAAGCTTTTTTGGGTGTTGGAGCGATCCTTGAAAACCTGATCATTACTTGTTTGAGTTGGCCGAAGAGATTGGAGGTTTTCAGGTTCCAGTTGTTGGCACAAAAGCCATAGCTCAACGATTGGTTCGTGCTGAAGCGAATGGCGTCTCTTAAAGGTGATTCGATGTTATTCTTTGTATTGTAAAGCTGATGCAGTAATTGTGATCGGCGAGTAATAATATGTTAGACTAGGGCGGCATTTCGATTGCGAGTCGGGGCGTTTGATGGCTCGCAAATCATAACTTAATCGTCGCTCGGTTAACGCGGGCGTTATCCGTCTTAGGTTCAGTATGCAATTTGGTATAAAGCACATTCTTATCGTGGTCGCGTTTGTTGCTGTCGCACTGACACTGCTTGCACCAATTCGCGGTATGTTTCCGCCATTCTATTACGAGCAGTACAACGCAGTTAAAAACAGATTGGATGCTGTTGACGGGTTGCAAATTCTTGACACTTGGCAACATCAAGACATGGTTCTTGAAGACTGTGGATTTGATATCAATATCGACGGCCAAGATGCCTCACTAATGTTTGTTGATCATCAAGACTGGGTTGCATTATTTAAAAAAATTGACGGGATACGTATCCCTCGGAATGATCATCAACGTTTGATTACGTGCGAACAATTGAAATCCGCTGGTATTGAAATTGATGGACTCAATGACGTGCTTAAAAATTTAGAATCTTTGAATGAATTTTGTTCGAACCAGACGGAAGTGACTGTCGTGCCCAATACGGAATACGATTATCGCAAGTACCTTAAATACGTTAGTATCCGGTTTAAATGACATGTCTCAATACTGGTAAAACCATGAAATATATTCTTCTCTTTTTGTTGCTTGTCTGTTGTGGGTGTTCAGATTCGGTGACGGTACAACCAAACGCTAAGGCTGTTCCGGAACCTGCTGCTACACCGGAACCTGTTGAAACAGCGGAACTTACTGCAACGCCGGAACCTTGGGGAGGCCTCGTAGTGGAGACTCGTGGCGTACCGTTGGAGGATTCCACGCAAGTAGTTGTTCTGCTGCATGGTTATGGCGCTTCGGGTGCTGACTTAGTGTCATTTGCTGATCAACTTGCAGCCGAAGGAAGGGCTTTCGTTTTTCCGGCGGCACCAGTTAAGCTTGACGCGGGCGGCTTGGCCTGGGCAACACTGCAATCAGAAATTGAGACCTCATTGGAATCACTGCAAAATCTGATCTCCTATATCCATCAGACTTATCCGGATTCAGAGATTTCTGTTGGGGGATTTTCACAGGGGGCCTCAATGTCCAGCATGCTATTGAAGTCCGAAACTCCGATTCATCACGCAATACTGTTTTCGCCGGGTCTTTTCCTTAGAAGCATCGATAAAACGTCCGGCGCAAGCCCGACGGTGTACATATCTCACGGCAGGGACGACAAAATACTTCCGTTTTCGGACGCTCAAAAATTGAAGCGCATGCTCTCCGATGCTGGCTTCAACGTAGAACTTTCCGCGTTCGATGGTGGGCATACGATTCCCGCCAAAGCGTTGAAGGAAGCAAAGATCCAGCTTGACGACGCTAGATAGCAATGTGAAGCACGCGAATTCGAACTTGCGTGTGGTTTAGAAGTGACTGGTCGGTCGTCACAGTTCGGTGGTCGCGAATGTAATGATTGGCAACTCCAATGCAGATCCAACAAGATAGAGACTTTGGCAGAAACTATTTTTTGTGCAATGTCATCGCGGTGACTGCGATTATTGTTGCGTTGGGTGTTTCTTGCTGGGTGTTGACGTGGTCGCGAGTTCTGGGGCTCGCCTGTTTTGTGTTGACGGGCTTTGGCTTTGGCGGCTATGTCGCCATCGAGCGGCGGTTGATTCGACGTTATCATTGCAAAAAATGCGGGTTGGCTTTGAAACAGGAAGAAGATCCCGAAGGCAGGCAGGTTTTTTATGACTGCTTTGAGTGCGATATCAGGTGGCAGGTCGGTCTGCACATACCCGATTAAATGTTGTTGCTGGTGAATATCGCTAGATTACAATTTGTTATGGTTTCTTTGTAACTTTCTGCGATCTCGGTCGTAATCCAAATGAACTTCATTGACCTCAAACTACCTCAGGTGATTTTTCAATGATAAAGCTATCCACGATTCATAGTGTCATGATCTTTGCGTTGTCTCTTGGTTACGCTCTGGGCAAAACTAGGTTTGCTAATGTCGTTCTACTGGCCGTTCTTGTGGCGATGAGTAGTTCGCTGGGTGCTCAATCAGCGCCCGAGGAAGGGTGGGAAAGTGAACCGACCAAAGACGCGTTGATGGAGCGGTTGAAACAGCGGGATGCGGCCTTTGGTGACTATCTCATTGAGTTCAACGTGACGCAATCGAGGCAGAGACACCCACTGCGGGAATGGTATTCGACTAATTGGAAAACTAATCGCCCGCCGGCACCAAGTCCGAAGTCGCCTGAGGATCTTGATCCGCCTCATCTTGAATTGGCCATTCGACGGTATTTGTTTGCTACTCATGCGGACGAAGAACACATGGATTGGCACATCACTGAAGTTCGAAAGGATGGCGAGAAAGCCGAAAAGGAAGATCGAATTGGCCAGGGGGCTCGCTTCTCGACTTGGGGAGAAACCGTTCGATCGGAATACTACAAAGTGGGTGAGGAAAAGCCCGCAAACGAGATCGTTTATGAGGGTGATCCAAGGGTCCCTCGATTTCATAAAAATAGCTCAACCGTCTCTCCAACGATTCTCAATGACCAACGAATGCACTTTGAACTGATCGCCGGTATTGGAATGAGCAAGCGCATTCAGCAGATTGATCAGATGGAAATCAAGGATGGGTTGTTGCGCGTATCGGGAAAGATGAAGGATGTCTTCAATCGCGAATCCGAATTTGAAATGGATTTGACGCCGTCCCTGTTGCCACGCCAGCTTACGATCACTTTTCCGCAACAGGTGAGCGAACACGACGGCGCGAAGGCTCAACGAAAGATCGTTTTACAAACCGAAGGCGAGCTACGACATAAAGCCACTCCTGCCACCCCGGCAGCCGCTAAATTCGAATCTGCGGTGACGATTGTGCCAGCCGAAGGGAAGACTTGGGTTCGATCAGACACGAAATTTGACAGTGTGAAATTCGTCAGCGCCCGCGGTCGTATCACACAGGAAGAGTTCTTAAAAATGGCGAGGCTCAAACCGAATGATAAGAGCCTTTTCTCTTTCACGCTACCAATTGGCAGCGAGGTTTATTTCAATACCGACCCTGAATTCCCTGAGCTGTATGGCTCAGTCTACGCCGAGATAGATGGTGCAGATTTTTCTGCAGTGGTATGGAAGAAAGCAAGGGCGGATCAAGCGATTATGCAATTTCGCAAGAATCACGCGGGGCCAAAAGGCGGTCTGTTCGGTAACGGCCATGTGGTGACCGATATTTCAGATCGCGAGATTCTTGGCTTCCCAACAACCACAGTCCATTATGACAAGCCGGCACAGTTGGCTGTGCGCGACGGGGAGCAAATCAATGTCGTTAAAGTGCGTGAATACACGCAGCAGTTTTACGTTAGGTTCGGAAATGAAGTCCTGGTTCTAACTGTCTGGCAGAAGAAAGACGATGCGAATGTTGAGGCAGTTTCTAAGCAGCTTTTTGGGAATCTTACAGGGGGCAAAATGAAACGTATTGATGGTGTTCCGTTAGAATTACGCTCTGGCGGACAGAGCCTCGGGGAATTTCCCGAGAGTGCTTCTGGGAATTCATTGACTGAACCGCTGCGGATCAACGTCGAAAATAAGCAATAGGCAAAAGGTTTTTCAGTCAGGCTCCAAGGTGAACAAAAAGCTGCTTCTGGTAACTCCATTTATCTTGCTGTTGGGGTTGATGTTAGCGTTTCATTTTCGCGCTCGAAACGAGGATAATCTCCGGCGAGCCAACAGGCTGAAGGTTCAGTATCTCGTTAGAGTCGGTGAGAGCCTGCCAGAAGCCGAGCGACTGGTTGTTTCCGCCGGTTTTGAATTGATGCATTCGAAGGCGATAACGCCGTCTGTCGGCAAGGATTATCTACAACAACTCGTCATTGTAGGGGACACACAGCCCAACATGTTTGAGAGCATCGGCTACACGACGGGAATTTCTTGGATGCCTTTTACCCATGAGGAATCGTCATACGTAGTGATTGATGCGGAGCTGAATGGTACGATAAGAGAGATTCGATAAACGCTTAAAGACATTGCTCGGCTAATTGTCGTTCACGCTCTTAAATTTATATTTTTTCGTCGCTCTGCTACCGCGAGCCGTTGTCCCGCACATGTATCTCAAGCAATTTCCATTGAAATCTTTGTTTTTGTTAACTGGGATCGTTGCGATAGCAGTCGCTGTTTACAGTGTGTATCCGGCACCTCCGATATATGAGATGCCACCTGAACAAGTCTTGCAAAAAATGGACCGCCGCTTCGACGGTTTGTCCTTTGCCGCAACTGAAGATCAAATCTTGCGGGAACTCGGGCTTGGGCGTTACGGAGATTACTTGGGAGTGCAAGGTGGCATGACGGGCGGGATCGGATATGGCGGTATTCAAACAGAATATTTGTCTGGCCAACATGGCTACTATTTGACGATCACCGCAACGCTGGACGATCATTTTGTATGTCGACTGAAAACACCTAAAACGCTAGATTGGCGCGAAAAAAAGATAAAGATCGCTCGGATTTCGGCACCGAGTGACTGAAAAATCACTCATTTCGGAACGCAAGATATCGAAACTATAGGATGATCGTTCCGGTTCGGTGATTAACAAAGTTATCTTGGCTAATTCGAATTCTGGCACCGGTTAGTAAAGAAAAACCACATTATGAAGTTTTCGTTATTGAGCCTCTTTATGGCGCTTACTGCAATCGCCGCAATCGTTGGCCTGTACAGTGCACGTCAGGCAAACGTTGAAGCAGCGCGGCGATACGAGAAAGAAATCGCTGAACTTAAAG
>CAZKTR010000165.1:0-7232 GCA_964555525.1 uncultured Pirellulaceae bacterium | reverse complement strand
CGACACAGTCAGCACTGTCGACTACCGCTTGAGCACGAGACACGACTTGAAAATCTGCATTGGTCAAAAATGCTCCACCGCAAACACCAAGCGACACGATGTACCCGATCGAGCCAATCAGCAATAACGACCGGCGGCCAAGGCGATCGATCAAAAACAAACCCAACATCGTGAAGGCTAGGTTTACAATGCCCAGCAAAATCGCAACCGTGAATGGGTCTTCAAACCCCGCCAGCCCCAACAATCGCGGCGCGAAGTACATGATGATATTGATGCCCGAAAGCTGATTGAAGAAGGCGATGAGGAACGCTAACGTAATTGGACTCTTCATCTGTGCCGACCAAAAACCGCTACCACCTGACGAACCGTTCGCAACTTTACCTTTACCAATCTCTTGGGCCAGTGCTTCAACCCCTTCCGCATCCAGATCTGGATTCATTTTCAACAGCGTTTTTTTAGCTGCCGCATGGTCGTTTCGTGCGGTAATTAGCCAGCGAGGGCTACGCGGCAAGATAAAGCACAACAAAAAGAAAACAACCGCAGGCACTGCTTCGGCGCCCAACATCCAGCGCCAGCTCTGATCGCCAAGTTGACTGATCAGCGAGTTGGAAATCAAAGCGACCAAAATCCCAAACACAATATTGAACTGGAAAAGTCCAGCCAACCAACCGCGATGTTTCGAAGGAGATATTTCAGAAATATACAACGGCGCGGCCACGGTCGAGATCCCTACGCCCACTCCGCCGATGAATCTGGCAATCATGAACGAAAAAATATCGGTGGCGACCGCTGACCAAATGGCAGACGCAAAATAAAGAATGCCAATTGCGATTAGCGTTGATTTTCGCCCGATTCGCTCAGTCGGAATCCCACCTAGCATTGACCCCAGTACAGTTCCCCACAGCGCCATACTGATCGCCCATCCGTGGGTTGCTGGCGATAGTTGCCAAAGAGACTGAATTGTCTTTTCAGCACCGGAGATCACGACTGTGTCAAAACCAAATAGAAATCCGGCCAACGCCGCCGTAATCGACCAAATTAAAATACGAGTTTGCACAATGTTGCAACAAAGAAAGTGAATGGGAAACGGTTCTAATAAGTAAAAACCAGCTCTTCAAGGAGCCCAAAAATAAGAGAGCAGTTCGCATTAGCAAACTACCCTCTTAAGACTCTATCATTTTTTCGGCACCGCAACAAATGCCGCCTGTTGGCAACCGATGTCAGAATTTTAAGCTCCGCCGCCAGCTAAGATCATAATGAATGGTGCGATATCTAAAAAGCTATCCACGCCATCTTCATTACAATCCGCTTCCGGATTAAACGCTGGATCCGCAAGAGCACTAATGAACGGGGAAATGTCGAGGAAGTTAACCATACCGTCCATATTTACATCGCACAGCAAACCAGACACCATCTGGGTTAGCGTCAAATTACTGTAAGCACCTTGGGTGACAAGACCGCCGGGAGAGTTCCCGGAAAGCATGATTGTATTAAACTCGGGTTCCTCGGGGGTGTTGCCAAGTTCTCCAGTATTTGCCAACACTGCTTCATTGGTGTAAGTGAAACTACCAATTTCAGGATCCACTTGTGAACTGTCGAAATAAGTAACGGTTCCGAAGTCATCGATACCGTTAGCATTCCTCAGGTCAATTTCGATGGTAATCACCCGAGGCTCTGTGGTGTTTGGGCCAATAGTAGGTCCATCAATAAGGTTGGTGTTTCCGGCAGGAAACATGCCGTTGGGGGTGAAGCCATTTCCTGCAAACATGTCGATTTCAGTATTCGAACGCAATAGTATTGAACCAAGACCATCATTTGAGTTAAGGAAGTGCATGCCGTTGTTGGGGGTAGCTAGTTGGCTGAAACCGAGGCTGTACCAATTGTTACCAGTACCGACCGTCGGCGCAAGTGTTGCGGATAGTTCAAACAGGCCATTGGGAGTCCCTGCTGCATCATTAATAACATCGCCAATGGAGATAGAAGCCGAAGAGTTAGCAGTTAATGCGATTGAACCATCGGCGAAGAAATCACCGGCCGCAGACCAAGTACCTGTACCGATGGTTGGAGAGGTACCATTCAAACCGGTGCCAGCTGCGCCATCAAAATCCTCTTGGAAGACGACGACCTGCCCGTTGACAGAACCAAGAACTGATAAAACGGCCGATGCTACGATTAGTCCAATTTTTGCTTTTAAAATAGACATAGCCCTCTTTCTTACAATGCGAAATAAATGTGTTTAAGTTAATTACAATTGCGTTGCCTTCATTACAAATATCATAAATAACGGGTCGGCAAATGTCAAAGCAATTGACCAAATCTCCTAGTTCTAGCCAACCTCTTTTAAACCCCAGATGTTGCAATGTGCGCTAAATATCGCCGCCATGCAAACGAAGTACATCTACCACCGTATGAAAGCAAATTTTGGCGGATTCATGAGTTGACATTCCATTATGTCAAACCACGACGCACCTCCGCGTTTTTTGGGCATCCCTTAAATTCGCAGCACCTATCCTCGCGTCTCTGTAAAGGGGGTGGCCCTAATTGACCGCCTATTCCAGCCGAGCCACTAAAACTCTGGAAGAACCAAAAAAAAGAGCAGCCTGCATTACACACTGCTCTCCTAAATTTATTCAGACTCGTGGCCACTATCTCCTGATGTCAAAATTTTAAGACCCGCCAGCTAAGACCATGATGAAAGGTGCGATATCTAAAAAGCTATCCACACCATCTTCATTACAATCCGCTTCCGGATTAAACGCTGGATCCGCAAGAGCGCTAATGAACGGGGAGATGTCGAGAAAGTTGACCATACCGTCCATATTTACATCGCACACCAGTACAGACGATCCTATCTGGGTCAGTGTCAGACTACTGTAAGTGCCTCCTGTGACCAGACCACCGGGAGAGTTTCCAGAAAGCATGATTGTGTTAAACTCGGGTTCCTCGGGGGTGTTGCCAAGTTCTCCAGTATTTGCCAACACTGCTTCATTGGTGTAAGTGAAACTACCAATTTCAGGATCCACTTGTGAACTGTCGAAATAAGTAACGGTTCCGAAGTCATCGATACCGTTAGCATTCCTCAGGTCAATTTCGATGGTAATCACCCGAGGCTCTGTGGTGTTTGGGCCAATAGTAGGTCCATCAATAAGGTTGGTGTTTCCGGCAGGAAACATGCCGTTGGGGGTGAAGCCATTTCCTGCAAACATGTCGATTTCAGTATTCGAACGCAATAGTATTGAACCAAGACCATCATTTGAGTTAAGGAAGTGCATGCCGTTGTTGGGGGTAGCTAGTTGGCTGAAACCGAGGCTGTACCAATTGTTACCAGTACCGACCGTCGGCGCAAGTGTTGCGGATAGTTCAAACAGGCCATTGGGAGTCCCTGCTGCATCATTAATAACATCGCCAATGGAGATAGAAGCTGAAGAGTTACCAGACAGTGAGATTGTACCATCCGCATTGAAACCGCTGGCCGCAGACCAAGTGCCTGTACCGATGGTTGGGGAGGTACCATCCAGACCCGCACCAACGGCACCATCAAAGTCCTCTTGGAAAATAATGCCCTCTGTTTCAGTCGGCGTTGGCATCGGCATTGGCGTTGGCGAGTTCGACGTTACAGCGAGAAAAGAATCGGCGAGGGCCTGACCAAGAACGACTTGACCTTCGGAAGTGTAGTGCAGGTTGTCCGGAAAAGGATTTATCACGAATTCCGGTCCGTTGGTGTCAATCAAAAACGTGTTATCATCCGCCGCCGCAACATCTAGCTGGGCTTGGCGTACAAGATCATCATCCGCGTTAGCTCCGTAGACCTGGTTGTCGGATAAAAACGAAATAAAGAATGGCATGTCTGCACCAAACTCGCTGCGCACTTCGCTAATTAAATTGGTGAGGTTTGCATTGTAGAGCGATCCGTAATTTCGATTGGCATCGCCCTCGCCTTGAACCCATAGAAAACCGACGATCTCGTAAGTGTCGTTTCCGCCGCTGATGCTGTTGGTCGCGCGATTGACGGTGTTTAGCATTTGAGCATAGATATTACCAGTATCAGGATCCCAATCTTCCATTAGATCGGTAGCGCTAACAGCATGTTTGACGATCGCCAAGTTTTGATTTGGGCGGGCGTCCGCGACCGCTCTCCCAAAGGAGACTTCTGGACCGAAGCCAAATTCGCCAGTGCCGCTACCAGGTTGCAGATCAGTTGGGCCACTAAGTGAACCGCCGCCGTTGCTAAAGAAAAGCACGTCCGGCTGTGGGGCATCTAGAGGAGCCGTAAGATCATTTAAATTCGTCGCACCTGCTGCTCCAACTGCGTTGGATTGACCGGCGAGAATAACAATTTCATAGTGAGTTTGAGCTTGGATATTTTCAACAGTAAACAAACAACTGATTAAGGCGATCAGACCACTAAAGAAACAAAAAAAACAAGTACCAAAGTAATTATTCAACAGACACTCCTAATTCAAAATGTAAAACGCAATCAAATTATCATGGAAACGATCAACAACGCATGCCGGACTTCTTAGACAAAACGATTGATTTTGGTGCCATAGTCGATGTCATACTCTATACAAAAAACTACCTGTTAGGCCAGCTAGAAACATACATCGTTCATGAATCTGCTTTGAATATCCTTAACTTCAGCCAGCAGTATGCGCATAACCAGTCATTCGCACATCAGGAAGTTAAACTTCGAAACATAAAACACCTCCACCAACTGCCAATAAGATTCCATCGAAGCTTTAAGTACAAACATAAAAAAAGCCTTGGACATAAGTAAGTCCAAGGCTTTATTGTTTTTCCGTCGACTCAGTAACCAATCACCTACTTGTGATCTGATCCTTTGTCGTCTGATCCCGCATCAGCAGCACCTTCTGCAATGACCTCAGTCGTCACAGTTTCACCTTTAGCAGCAGAGCCGTCTTTGCACTTGCAATCGCAATCCGATCCGTCTTTGGATGTGCACTCGCACTTTTTGCCGTCTTCGCACTTGTCACATTCTGTGCAGCAATCGCAGCCAGCAGTTGCAGCTGAGTCTGTTGCACTAACATCAGTTGTGGATGTTGGCTCGCTGCAACCCATGACCATCACAGCCATTGCCAATACCATCAATCCTAGAAAAGTTCTCATCGTTTTGTTTCCTCGTTAAAAAAATCACGACTCAAAATGTCGTCGAAAATATTATAGTGAGTTTGAATTCAATTCCAATCGGCTGGCCCGCCCAACACCATCAATTTTTTTCTAAATGACGTGTAAATCGTGGCGTCTCGGGAATCTTACGAGTTCTTTACCGGATGACGAAATCTCAGTTTGTTTTCGAGCAAAACGGAAAAACTGTTAAATACGCAACCAAAGGGCTCAAAATCCGCCCATCTATTTCGAATCAGTAAGCCGCTAGTCTTGCTGCTTTAGCGTTGGAAAGGCGGAGAAGGTTTCGGATGTCATGTCGTTGAGTGCGGGCTGCATTAACCGAGATTTAGAGGCTCTTAAAAGTCGGTAGACAAAATAACCCATACAAGCCAAAACCAACAGAGTCACAAAGCTCGCCAAAATCGCCAACCGTTCAAGCCGGTGCTCCAACGCTTTGACGTCTGCAAAAACGTCAACTTTGTTGTGTAACACCAAAACGAAAAATGCTGGTGGATTCTCGATCACCGCCGCTTCACCTTTCAACGGAGAGACCGCCGGCTTCACCAAAACGGGCTCTACTGAAACGATGCTTTCGTGTTCATATTTCGAATAGCCGTTTCGATCTCTGCCAATATCAAGTTCGCCAATCGGATCTCGAAAACCTTTGATGGATTTCGAAACGTTGTATCGTACGGCTTCGTCGATATCAATTTTGATTTCAGACAACACTTGGGGCACTGGCAAATTTTGCGCTTTCAAATCCCGATAAATTGGATGCCCAAGAATCACTCCGTCTTCGTCTACCAGCATCCAATACCGAGCGTCTTTGGCATTCAAAATAATAAAGTCACCTAGTTCAGCCGTGACAGCAACAATTCCGACAACTTGATTTTCGTCAACGATGGGTGCTGAAAACGCTACCTTCCAAGTATTGGTTTGCGTTGACTTGAAGACAGTCGATAAATGCGGTCGGTCAATGATTCTCCGCTTAGCAACGTCTGCGATTGTAGAATCGTTTAACGAAGCGTCACCCGTTACTGGAGCCGGTCCCGCCGGTGGGATGTCACTAAGTCTTGCATCTTCGGCCGCACCGGAAAAATATGTTCGATAGGCAAAGTTCTGCCCTAACGTTTTGTTCTCCATCGGAAACGCAGACGCAACTTGGTTTCCCAACCGGTCGCAAATGAACCAACTGGCAGCCTTCGGGAACACATTACTTGGATCTTCAAGTCGGTATTCAAGCTTTTCCAGCAGCGGCTTAATAACTGGATGTTGCTGATACTGCTGCCTCAGTTGGTTAAGCGTTGAATTATCTGCCGGGTCGGCAAGCTGATAACGAAGCATCGTTAAACTCTCATTCGCCATCGCCTGTTGATACTCGGCCACGAACGCATCGTCATAAGCGAGATCGGTAACCGACCGAAAGTACTCTTCAATCTGCCGCTCCGCATCTCGCGAAACAAGCCTAGCGGTGTAGTCGTTGCCGTCGATCGCCTTTTTACCAACCGCTTCGTTGGCTTGCGTTTCCGCCTGATTAAACGCCCAAGCACCAAAGAGCCCAAAGACGGTCAGCAGTAATAGCGGACCGAGGATCCCCAACAACATCAGTGGGCGTCTCGCCTGAGCGATATCGCGGCTCTCCAGTGCCGCCAATACACTTTCGATACTGTTGTAGCGTTTTTTGGGATTCGCAGCGATGCAACGGTCGATCGTATCTGCCAAAGCCCGGTCCACACCAGCGACTTTGCGATGAGCGGTTGGTTTTTCCGCGGCGTACAACGCATCGCGGTATTTGAGCAAACGATCGCCAACCGCAGCAGTGGTTTCGATCTGGGCCGCAAGATCCGCTGAGTAATACGGGGGTTTGCCGGTAAGCATACTAAACAGCAAACAGCCGAGACTATAAACGTCCCACGAAGCGTCCGGCACGGCCGTCATGTCCGCTTGTTCGGGAGCCATGTAAAACAACGTCCCCAACGCTGGCGTATCATCGGTGCTCAACCTTGACTGCCCAAAGTCAGCGACCCGTGGGTGTCCGTCTTGATCCAGTAACACGTTGCCGGGTTTTAGATCGCAATGAAAAACACCTTTGCGATGCAAGTGCA
>CAZKTR010000164.1:0-7312 GCA_964555525.1 uncultured Pirellulaceae bacterium | reverse complement strand
ACGCCGTAATGGGCGCGATCGCGATCGAGCGATACAAAGCGGGACTTTTTGAATCGCTCGAACTCGATATCCAACCCGGCTTGATCCGCCATTAATCATCTTAAGTAGCCGATGTCGCCAGACTTCGGGCGAATTGCCAAGGCCCCTTAACTCTGGCGAGCCCAGCTATGTCAACAGACTTCGGGTCGTAGCACTCAAACGTTAATAATCCTCAATTGAGATTTGCCAAAGGGCGAAGGGAAACCGACATGAATGAAAACTTGATTCAGTTGAGTTCTCGCGGCACCTTATGCTGATTCGTCTAACGGTCAGGCCGTTGGCCCTTCGGAATCATTTGGCAATGATTACCCAGCCCTGCGGAACTTTCAGTTCCTTAGGCTGGGCTAGGAAAACGGTTAGCCCCTTGGGCCGTTGAACAACCAAGGTTGTTTTTTTGGAGATCCCTCACTCGGCCTCCAACCTTCTACGATCTTTCTTCCTTCGTCGCCACCAAAGACCAACCGCCACCAAAAACAGCGGACTCGAATACAAATGCACTTTCCACCGCCAACCACTAGCGATTGACGATCGTTCCTGCGGACAATGTCCCTGCCCATCGGACCAGCGTTTGGCATTTTGCGAATACGCCACCATGATATCGCCGATCGGCAACACCCCACCGACATATCTTTTTTCATCCGCCCAAGTCCACGGCAACCCCACCGCCTCGCCGGCCACCGCAATCGCGTCCGCGGCCGGTTGGTCATCGTAAAGCTGAGCCACCCCGATCATAAAAACGGTCGCCGAAATACTACGCCCAAAAATCAACGGCCCCGTATCAATATCCCCGACCGACGATCCTTGGCCATCAGCGTACTCATACAAACACGGAATACCGCCAAAGGTAGTCAAGAACCTTTCACGAAACAGTTCGTACTGCTGGCGAGCAAACGTTTCATCGATATCAGGCATCATCCGCAAAATAATCATCTGCGAAGTCGCCCTCCCCTGCCCTGTCTGTTTGCCATCAGCCAAATTCGAATGCGGTATCAACCCCGTTTCGGAATCCAACGTCTGCTTCACATCCTTTAACCACTGATCAATCGTTCCTTGATACTTGTTCTGGTTCGTGATTCGATCACATGTCTTCATCGCATGGATAGCAGGCAGAGTATCACAGGGCCAGATGCCGCCATGATAAGACTCAAAAAATGGCGAAGGGACTTCTTTGAACAAACGTTGCCAATCGTCGCATAGTCGCTGCAGTTCCGCCAAGTCAGTTTCCGGTTCTGTCACAGCCCCTCCTGTGGCAGGTTCTTCCTTGGAAGCCCCTTCCTGCATCTGCAGCATCACAATCCCGGCCAGCAAATGCACCTTCCACGCCGAATAAAAAGCGCCGTGGTCTGGCGGAAGGTCACTCGGGAACGTATCGCGGCATTCTTGCGAATCCAGGCTTTCATAAGCCAACTTTGCGTTATCGATTGCCTCTTCGGTAAGCGACGCATCACGCTGAACCGCTTCGATCCAAGTCAAACCATGCAGCACATGGCAAAAGTAAAAGCCTTCAGGGAAAATCTGTTGCATCCGCCGCGGCGCACTGGAGGTCAACACCTTTGCATTGGCGTTTAGCTGCTGCCGCAAAGCACCCGGAACAGTGTTCGTATTTTGAGCCAGTGGCGAAGGCCAATACAAACGGCAGTTAAAAAACAACACCGCCGCCAACAGCAATCGCCACGACCACCGAACCACAAATCGAAAAAACACAAGCATCGACGAACCAAGTCAAGAACGAACCTAGGACGCTCAGCGGCCAACACTCAAAGACCAGCATCCACGCTACAGTCTAACAGAAACAAAAAAGGTGGCGACAGTTGCCTCCGGCCTGTCCATGCGCTGGCGGAGAAAAACCGCTTTGGATTACCAACCAGCTACTTCGAACTACCAGTATCGAAGTCATTTCCGAGATGATGGAGCGCGAGGCGACCTTCGTCCTGACGAGCGAGGTTGAACGTCGAGACCAAAACCACCATAGCCACCGAACTGCGGACTAAACTCACCACTTTTTCCTTTGCCCATTAGTCCAATCATGTCGATATCATGTTTGATGCCAATCAGTTCGTAAAGTTTTTCAGAATCGGAATCGTCTGCCGAGCCAGAATCAAGCGCGATGATCGCATGTATCTTTTTGGCCGCCTCAAGACCATTCTTTTTGTATAGCTCTTGATCGGCGTCCTTGACCGCTTTGCTAAGTTGGCCGCCAATCTTACTCAATATATGTCGAGCAACCACAGCAGGGCCCGGAGCCCACGTGTAATACCCCTTTTCCAGATAACTATCGAATTTGATCGGTGAAGGACTTTGCAACTGATTGGCAATCACCTCAGCCAATAGCGTTTGAACCATAATGAAATCTTCACCGAGCTTGTCCGCCGACAACATCGGGCTCCGCGACGAGCGCTTGTCTAAATCAAACAAGCCACGCAAGATTCTGTCACGTTCGTAAGCTTTGGTGTCTTTCGAAAATAGCTCCTTTTTGATTAGATCAAAAAACCCTTGGTCAATCATGTCTTTCGGCAAGAAGTCAATTGCCTTGATGAGCTCCACAGCGGACATGCGCATCAATAGCTGGTTAGCCGCCTCATCAATTTTAGGATCAGCCGTTCGGAAAACTCCGCATTTGACAAAATCTGAAAACAAACTGATTTCCGTACTACCAACATGAGGACGCTTCGCACATAGCGTTAGCAGTTCTTCGGACCGAATTCTGATTTCTTTGTATGGCAATGCAGCTTGAGATTTAAATATTCCGTCGTAGGTCCAATGAAGTTGTACTTCGATACCGTGCTGTAGCTGGTACGCCAAAAAGTCGATGGCTTTCTCAGCCGAGAGTTTTTCAAATGCTTCCACAAAGCCTGCATGGAGTGTTTTTTGATTCTTGGTACTTAGATACCGTCTTTGTCGGGCAGCATGCTGGTTTAAATAGTCATTCAGTAGCGAATACAGATCTTGATGCAAACCTTCGGAATCGTAGAGCGTCGCACAAGCTACCAGCGCATCGGCCTGCGTCACGGGGTCTTGGTCATTCTTTAAAACGCTAAGCCATTCCTTCAGTGCTTTACCACGAAAAACACCGATGCCCGACGCTACCGGAGCTTTTACATTGCCTAGGCCCTGCTGACCTGATTCGTCTGAGATAAAACCAAAACCAAGTACGACATCGTAAAGCTTGGCAGGCAAAATGTCTTTCCATTTTTTTACATGAGGCCGGAGGCGTTGAGCACTTTTTTCCAGTGCTTCCGTTAACTGAACTTCACCATAACCACTTCTGCTGTCTCCATACTCATCCAATACCGTAAAAGTGTTCAACAGCGACAGTTTGTTTCCATTGGCGAGTTGATGGACCAGATAATCGACGACACGACTCGGTGACAATCGGCAAATCACAATGCCAAAGTCTCTTCTCAATACATTACGATCAAGTATCCACTTACCATCCTTTATGGTAAAGAGTTTTTCCGCAGCAGCCATCTGGTCCAGTACAACCGCGAGCTGACCAAACTGTTCTGGCGATTCACACAACTTTCCACATGCAGCGATCGCGTCGGCTCGGACTTCGATTTTTGTTTCCGATTTCGCGATCTGTAACCAATGCGAAAACGGCTTACCATTAAACACCTTCTGCGTCTGGCTACTGGAGGCAAGCATTTGTGCCTGAGTCGCAGATGTCGCCGCTGCCTTAGCAAGCGTAACCCGCACCACTTCTCGATCGCCACGACTCATCACCAACTGATTTGGCTTGACTTGAAACTCTGCCTTGCCGTCTTTGCCAATGGCCGATATCTCAAAGTTGCCACTGCGGACATCGAACGAAGCCCCCGAACTCGCATCGAGCACCCGAATCAATTCGCCGTTCTCACGGACTTCCACCTGAACATTTTCGTCTTCGGTTTCGATCACTAACTCACCTTGATTAGTAGCGATCCGAATAATTTGTGGAGCAAACAGCCACATCCCGAAACCAAACAAAGCCAACAAACAGCCCGTCATCCAAACCCAGTTCCTCGAACCACCATGACTCGCCACCGGTCGCGTGATTGATTGAGTTTCTTGAACGTTCGTATCAGCGTAATTGGCAACTCGCACCGGCCATTGACCACGAGGGCATTCAAGGCACTCGCCCAGCAACTCGGCGGATTCAATTCGATTCGCAGGCTGCTTTTCCAGTAACGCCATCGTTAAATCGGAAAGGTCCTGACAGCAGTCGGCACCAGACTGGATTGGCGTTTCAGGACGCTGGCTTTGGATCGACTGCAACGTTCCTAAGATCGTTGAAGATCCGAAAGGCAACCTACCAGTAAGCATTTGGTACATCACACAGCCGAGCGAAAACAGGTCGCTGCGAGCATCCAATTCTTGCCCTTTCGCCTGCTCGGGCGACATAAAGTTAGGCGTGCCCGCCAGCATCCCCGTTGCCGTTAACGCCGGGGCGTTGTCGGCGACACGGACCAAACCAAAATCTAGAATCCGAGCCTTCCGATCGGCGTCGCCGATCCAAATGTTCGCCGGCTTAATATCGCGATGAACCAATTGACGTCGATGAGCTTCGGCCAACCCCTTGGCGATTTGCCCAGTTAGCCGCCGTACTTCGTCTGCCTGCAGAGTACCATCACGGTGCAAACGACTTTCCAGTGTTTCACCCGGTACCCACTGCATCGCGATCCAAGCCAAGCGTTCATGCTGACCGACTTGATAAATCGTAACGACGTTTTCATGATCAATCGATGCCGCGGCTTTGGCCTCAGCCACAAACCGATCCCGAGCAATATCTCCTAACGACGGGCGAAGCACTTTTAACGCGACCTCCCGGTCCAACGAAAAATCATAAGCGCGAAACACAACGCCAGTGCCACCGGCACCAATCAATTCCAACAAACGAAAATTATCCAAAGTGCCCAAGCTAGTTGGGTCTTCAGTATCAGGAGAAACATGTCGCAGCACTTCCGCCGCTCGGTCTTGCATCACGTCGATTGCGGATAATTGATTTCTTGTACGACCGCTAAAACTATCTTGGTTGACCAACCGCTGAGCCAATTCTTTCGCCGCTTGCTCATCCGTTCGAACTGGTGACAACTGCATCGCATTGGTTACGTACGTAGCCAGCGTGTCAGAAGGATTCATGCCACGGAGCGTTTCATGGCACGCTTGGCAGTTTTCGACATGAGCTTCACAGGTTTCAAGATCCGGTGGAACCAGCTTTCCCTGCAGAAAATCGACCAAAACAACTTGATCGGGACATTCATTTTCCGTGGTCGCACTCGTCATTTCGGTCTCCTGCTGTGGTTTGTTTTCAGACATTTGAAGACTATGCGCTTGAGACGAGGTGATTGTGAAAATGGCGAAAATTATTTACGTATTTTTCTCTTTGCCAATGAAAAGCGTTAAAAACTCAAAGCAAACCTTTCAGTTCTTCTCGCAAACGCCGCATCAATCTTGATCGAGCCGAATAGACCGTCCACGGGCTAATTCCCGATTCTTTGGCCACAACATCGACCGGTTGAGCGTGTTTGATCAAGCGTTCAAGCGCCTGCCAAACTAGAGGTTTGAAGTCACTCTTCATCCCTTCCATGGCTTGAGCGACCAGTAGTTTCGCATAGTCAATGTCCCACGTCGATTCGGCAACTTCAACCGGCGCCAACTGATCGATCAGCGAGTCCGAAGCCGTTTCAATACGAGAAGACTTTTTGCGACGAATCTCGCGATAGCGGTTGAGCGTGACCATCCGCAGCCAACCTCGAAACGACTTGGTGGCGTCGTATTTCAGCTGAGGCAGTTTTTGGAAGACGCGGGCCAAAACATCTTGAACTAGATCCGCGGACGCATTTTGTTCCAAGCCAGTTTTTCGAGCCCAATAGAAAATCAGTGGCGTGTACAGCGTTACGAATTTCTCCCACGCATTTTCATCTGTACGATCACCCAGTTGTTGCAGGCGAAAAAGAAGACTCTCCGAAGTCGTCGTCATATCAACTCTACTCTAATTACCGGATCTAATTATTGGATCAGGGCCAAGTGAACTCAAAGAACGACTGTAATTCAAAAGGTGGCGAGATGCCAGCATATAGTCGTCTTTAGGCGGAATCCCGTAGCCGGAGTCGCCAGACTTCGGGATGCGGCTCGGTTAGGCCCCTGAACTCTGGCGAGCCCAGCTACGACGCCTTTCATAGTCGCCTTTCGCTCCGCGAAAGTAGCGCTCTTTACCAAAGCGGCAACACGTCTCTTCTAACAAGTACTCCATAAACTAAATCACCCCCTCTAACAAAATCCGCTATAATTTCAACTTCAACAAAACAAACACCAAAACACTCACCGGGAAACGCAATGAAAATTTGGATTTGCAATGTGCTAATTGGTTTAACTTTTATCGTGGCATCCACAACTAACGCTCAAACACTCCCGTCGCAAACCTTTGCCCAAGGCCAAACTGCCGCCATCGCCACCGGAAGCAACCAAGCCGCAGCGGCAGGAATAAGCATCTTAAAAGCCGACGGTAACGCAGTCGACGCCGCCGTCGCAACACTGCTAGTTCAAACGGTCGTTGAATCACACTTGTATTGCTTTGGCGGAGAAGTCCCGATCATCGTCTACGACGCCAAACGTGACGTCGTTGAAGTCATCGCTGGTCTGGGGGCTTCTCCTCGACTGGCGACCCCGGAATGGTATCGCAAAAATCGCGACGGCGTGATCCAAGGACGAAACGATATCGCCAACGCCGTCGTCCCCGGAACGCTCGACGCATGTATCACCGCCTTGCAGCGTTACGGCACCAAGACCTTTCGTGAATGCAGCGAAGGCATGTTAAAAGTTCTCCAACAAAGATCCGCAATCGATGTAGACCAAATTTCTAAACGCTTAAAACAGCGCCGCGGTTTCAACGCCCAGCAATTTGTCAAACACCACAAAAACTTCTTGCAGTTGATAACTCGCCTACGCGACGCCGAAGCACAAGCAGGCGACGATCGACTTGCGGGCTTACAAGCGGTCACGGACTACTTTTACCGCGGCCCGATTGCTCGCGAGGTGGATGCGTGGTCAAAAGCAAACGGCGGTCTACTTCGTTACTCCGACTTTGCGACTCACCATACCCCGATCGACCAACCGATCGCCATCAAGTTCCATGGCCACACGATCTACAAGTGCCCCGAGTGGACTCAGGGACCGTTTTTACATCAGACGCTTCGCCTACTTGAAAAACGCGATTTAAAATCGCTGGGGCATCATTCACCCGACTACATTCATACCGTAACCGAAGCGATGAAGCTGGCGTTTGCCGATCGCG
>CAZKTR010000163.1:0-7330 GCA_964555525.1 uncultured Pirellulaceae bacterium | reverse complement strand
TCAACGCCAGCAGTTCGTCAGACATCGGTTCCCAGACAAGCGTTCGGCTGGTTTGGCGAATGCGTTCGACTTTTTTCTCGGCCGGGTTCTTGGCAAAGTAAGACAACAATCGCTTGCGAAGTGATTTTGATTTACCGACGTAGCAAATTTGCTGGTTGGTATCCAACCAGGCGTAGACCCCTGGGCATAGCGGGCACAGGTCGTGTAATAACGATCGGCATTCCATTCGGTCGCTTGGCAATGCGAGTCGTTGCAAACGGCCACGAGTTTGCTGAGCCAGAATCGACGGACCAAATCCACTGAACGTGGGCTCCGTTGTTTCTCGGATGATGGACGCCATCGGTGCGCAAGCTCCTTCCGTGACCAGTGCGATTCAACGTTACAACGATACCTAAATCGGTATCGCTGTAACGTTGACCATTGTCTGGCCTACCGGCAAGAATTGCAACGACGGGTGCTACGACGCATCCACGTCTTTTCGCGCATCTTCGATCAATTCCAGATAAGAATCAATCGAAAGTTTCACCGATTCTCCTCGACCGAGGATCGGAAGTTCTACTTCGCTTCGAAGGGCTTGTTTGCCATTTTTTGGCTTGAAAACCACTTCGAGTCTTTGCGGAGCATTGGGACCGAATTGCAAGTCTGCGTTGCCCAATCCCGTTTTTGCTCCTTCGCTGACATCGCCGAACAGGAACTCGTGTTCGGCGCTTACGATCGAAAGATCCTCCAGCTGAATTCCAGAGTTGTTCTCGACGCAAATGCCATAACCGGCTTCGGAGGAGGAACCTAGGATCATCAAAGGAAGAGCCAATACGAGAAAGCGTTTTACTAGAAGGTTCATTGTCTCACCTATCGTTTTTGTACCGACAGCGCATGGAGGCAGGTTAACTTCCTACCTGCGATTCTGTCAGAGGCTTAAGAGTTTTGACAGATAATGCGAATGCCGTGCCAAAGCGTGGGTGAGAGGTAAAACCTGGCAAAACGTTTGATTGAGGCAATATAAGCTCGACGCGGGAGCGAGTGAATCTGCCGAATATTTAAAAATGCACTTGCTTGCGCCGCGAGCTTGTATTGAAAGGCGGAGCCTGCGAAGCGATTTGAACGTCTTACTTTTCCGCGTGGCGGTTTAGGCTTAGCCGCGACTTGATTTCGTCTTTTAGGTGAGCCACAACGGAGTCTTTATTCGTGGTCGCCAAAATATCCTTCACGACGGTTTTGGCCGAACCGGCTCCCCATGAGCCACCTTGTTCAAAATAGTGTTTCGCCGATCGACCGATGATATAAGACGTGAAGCCAGCGGCAGCCCCTTGTGGCAGCATTGTCAAAGCGGTTCCCAGCGTTCCGGTAATCAACTTGAAAGCACTTGCTCCCCAGTTGGTGAATTCACCCAACGCATAAATCCCTGCGGCGCCACTAATGGCTTTTGCGAGTCCGCGTGCCTGCGACATGGAAAACGAAAGCCCATAAACTTTTGACAGCGTGACGATCATCAACGCATCCACGGCCAAACCGCCAAAGATATCAACAATCGGAATTGGGTTTGCCGCCACGACGACCGCTTTGGTGGCGGCCATGGTCCAAATCACTTGGTCGGCTCGGTTGTCTCGCATCGACACACGCAATGCTGAAATCCGATCGCTTTTGTCGGCGGCATACATCGCGGCATTCAATGCCAGCAAACCTAAGCCTTCTTTTTCGAGCGTTTCCAAGATCATCGATTTGAGTTCTTCGACTTGCGGCTCAGGCTTTCGCCATTCGGTTTTTTCGCTGCCGTCGGGTTGTTCGATGACGTATTCGATTTCGCGAGGATCGGCGACGGTGGTTACGAAATGGTCGGCTGGAACCAAACCGTCCAATCGCTTTTGTATCATCTCGGTCAGTACTTTTTTCTCTTCGTCGGGGTACAAATCGATTTTGTTAAAAACCATGATGATTGGTTTTTGTACGGCCGCCAATTCAACCAAGGCCGCGTATTCGGTTTCGTTCAAATCAGAATCGGTGACGAACAAAATCAAATCCGAACGCCGAGCGGTAACTTCCGCGAGTTCCGCGCGGTCGGCGCCGCCAACTTCGTTGATACCAGGAGTATCGATCAACACAATTTCGGATGACTCCATGCCCGGCAGCCGATAACCTGCTCCTTCCCAAGCGGTGCCCCAAATCTGTTTTGTCCAACCGCCTTGAACATCCACTTCAGCCACCGCGCGGCCGATCAAGGCGTTGATCATCGCCGACTTGCCGGTGCTAATCTCGCCAAAGATCGTGATCTCAACTCGCCCGGTCGAAATTTTGTCGTACATCTCATTTAGCTGAGCGATATCGTCCATCAAGTGTTGGCGTTCGGAATCCGAGCAGCCACGAAGATCGCCGAGCGTCTTTTCGACGGACTTAACGGCTTCGAGGTAATTGGCGTCTTGTGATGATGGCTCAGTCACGATGGTGTCTTTCTGATCGGTCAGAATAGGTCTTTGGTATTGCGGTTTTAATCGGCAAGTTTTTCACGAGCGGTTTGCAAAAACTTCCGTAGTTCGTCTGCGCTGGTTACGACATTCCATTTTCGGCGAGCTAAACCGGCCAAGCCACCTTCGGGTGTTTGCATTTCACTTCGGAAATAATCGATAAACACCATGCCGATCCAGCGAGTGATCAAGGCTTGAACGGAACCTTGTAGCACACCACCGGCGATTGTACCCGCGATGGGGACGGTCTTAATTACTGAAGCCACGACCGACGTTACGGCGACAGTGGCTCCTTGGGCTCCAAGCACGCCGATCAGGTTTTTGCCCATTTCACCTAACCAACGAGAGGCCGTTTCAACATCGACTTTCTGTTGATAGACTTCCGCCAAATCCAAAATCATCTTGGTGCTGATCGCCGAACCGGCCAATAAGTCGACCACTGGAAAAGGACTGAGTGCCGCCACGCCACCGGCGCCCCATTGATACTTTTCGACGACGTTCCAAGCTTTGCGATCAAGCGCATCTTTGACTCGGTCGCGAGCTTTTTCTACCAGCCCGCGAGACTGCAATAACAAGTTTGCTAACAGTAGTTCCTTGCCCTCTTTTTTAACAATCGCGACCATCCGGTCGGCCAACGGCGCGATATTCGGATCGACTTGGACAGATTCTTCGGTCTCGGTTCCGTCTGCCAAAATCTTACGCCGAGTCCGCGTGCCGGCTTGGGCTTGGATACAAACGATATCTTCTTTGCTGACAAAGGAACCGGTTTGATCAAAGATTTGTCCGACCAGTTTGTCACGGTCGGACTGCGAGTACCAATCGCTTTTGTTTAAGCAAATGACGGTTCGTTTTTCCATCTGGCCAAGTTGCGATAATAAATCGTGTTCGCTCTGCCGCAACGGGCCGTCGATGACCACTAACACGACGTCCGCATCCTTGGCAGATTCGGCCGCGATGTGCACATGATCTTCGCCATCGATCTCACCGATCCCGGGCGTGTCGACAAGCGTTACTTTGTCGATTCCTGGCCAAGGGATTTCGTTGCGAGTGACCGTTGTGCCTCCGCGTGCATCGGTGTTAAAGACATGTTTGCCCGAGAGTAGATTCAGTACTGACGACTTGCCGCTGGAGATGGTTCCAAAAGCAACGATCTCCAACGTCTCGGCTTGACGTTTTTGTTCGAGCTCTTTGATCAGTGGATCGAGTTCCGATTGGAGCAAGGCGTCGTCGCCGACCCCTTGGGAGAGCTTATCGACTTGTTCTAAATTTTCGTCGATCTCAAAATCTTTTTCGCCAGCGGAAAGCTTGCTGGGGTTTCTAGAGCGTCGAGCCAAACGGCGTTTTTTGGCAATTGAAGCACCAAAAAGTTTCCACAGTGTCCAGCCGGCGCTGCCCAGAACCAACAGCGTACCAATGCCGACGACGATCAAGTACAACACGCCCCAGACCTTACCGACGCCTGCAGCGGCTTGGTAGTTATCGATCACCCAACCAGGCAACCAGATCAAGCCAAGCCCGACCACCGCCATGGCGATTAAGAGAAAAACTCCAGTGAACGTTTTGTGCATGTTTGTGTGGCTAAGTGCGATTGGGGAAAGGGTGATCGGCAAGCATTGCGAAACCGAAAAACCGGCAGCAGAGGACTGGCAACAATCGTTGTTTAACAAGGAAAGAGTAGGCCACAATTATCTATCGGCGACCGGAATAAAAAACACAATCTCAACGGTAACCAGTTTAACTAGGCAAGCTTGGATCGTTAATAGCGGCTGGGATCCTTCTTTTACGGGGGCTGTAGGCCAGAGTGGCCTTTTATTCAGCGAACGGGCTTTCTTTTAGAGTCTTCCAGAAATACGAGCTCGACGCGCAAGCGAGTGCATTTTTACGAGAATTGTGATGCACTCGCTTGCGCGTCGAGCTTATATTGAGATCGCCCGCTCGATCAATTCCAGTTACGGTCACGGTTGGGGTCACTGGCAACGCGTGTGCTCAAGCCCTCGATGATCGCCGTGGTGATTGCGTTTCCAACGGCAAAGCGACGGGAATCTTGAAACAATGTGTTCAGCGCAATCTGCGATCTTAACCGTAACTCGGGCGCGTCCAGCACGGCCGACCACCGCGTCGCTTGTCCGTTTACGAACTGGCAGTCGTCCAAGGTGACTTGGATGTGAGTTTGCTTGTTGATCGCCTGGTCCAGTTGAATTGCTGAAACGCTCAAGCGACTAATGACACCATCGATGTCGACTTGGTTTTGATTGCTGGGGAAGTGCGATTGAATTTGGAACTCGCCAGCGAAAACAGCGTCTTGCCCCAATCCGTTGGTGATGTCGCCAGCAAAGTCGCTCGCCAACCAACAAGGCAACGCTTGATTCAACGTATCTAACCAAATCGCTTGCCCATACGGTTCTCGTTTCAATTGAATATTGATTCGGTTTTGAGCCCGTGGGTTTTCGAGCGATTGAATCTGGTTCGAGTCAGCTAAAGCAAAATTTGCTCCGACGGCAGTGCCATCGACACTGGGCACAACATCCAGATTTAGTCCTTTTATCTCAAAGGTGTTTTGTTGTCGGTACAGTATCGCTTGCAAGTTATTGGGACCGGCCGAAGGATCGCCAGCGAACAAAGCCGCATCGGCTCGAGCGATTTTCAGTGGCTTTGCAAACCGAATTCGCCAAGATTTATCAACGCCCCGGCGAACGGTGTTTTGATGTATCGTTTTGAGCATCCGAGCCAAACCACGATTGTCGACATGATTGACTTCGTACGGAATCTCGACGTCAACATACTTGCCAAATCGAATTCGTACTTGAGCGGTATCTAGCAACACGCCGTGCTCGGGATCAGTTAACTGCAATTTATGCAGCACCGTTTCGTAGGGGGTCGGCGTCTCGACGAAATCGATTGACGCCTCGACGCCCGTCTCGGCTTTGATTGCTTGTGCCCAGCCGTCGGCGGTCTGAGGGTGACAAATCCAGTAGCTGCTGACCAAAGTCGGGATGGCGCAGGCCAATAAGAATATTAAGCGGCAAAGGACGCGTCGTTGATTGTCGCTCATTGCTTGACATCCTTGTCAGCTTCAAAGGTAAGGTAGGGTGGTCGTTCGGGCCGTTACTACGGCAGCGACATTTTGATGCAAATCGAGTTTTCCACCAATAACAGTTTTGGCGGAAAATGGTGTTAAGATTTGACGACTTTAACGTCATGCTGGCACTCAGTAGAAAAATCTTGAATCTTTCTAACCTATCCCTTTGACAAGGCCGATAAGACCTGTAGATCCAATGATTCGCCGTACGAGGCTGGGACACGGACTGTTCCAAAATCAGGATATTAGTCATAGCATGACGATGGAGCGACATGCTATGACTTTTTTATGCGCTAGCAGAGTTTAACGACGAGCCAAGAGGCGACGGCGTTTTACAGAGCCTGTTGGCGATTTCAAAGCATCTTGGGCTGGCATCGATTCATTCACAGATGCTGTGATCAACTCAGCGACACCCGTCATCGATTGGATCACAATTTCTAAGCCGCCAAGCGTTACAATCCCTCAAAATATACGGCCAAAACATTAAATCGTAAGGTTGGCCCCGCGCTTGCTGTCTAACCGATTGAGAATCACAACACGGTGACAATCGCAGCCCTCTGCAAGACTCAATTTTTTTGGGGACAATCAAATGTTAAAATCTAAACTCTCACGATGGTTAATGCGTAGTGCCTTCACGCTGGCTGCGGTAGCGGCAGTGTCGGTGCTTTCAGCTGAACAAGCCAATGCTCAGTATTACGGCGGCGGCCGAGGAATCTCGATCAGTTCCTTCGGACGCGGTGGAGGAATTAGCCTGAACTATGGTTACGGCAATCGCTCCAGTTTTGGTGGTTATGGCTACGGTGGTGGCCGAGGTTACTCGGGCTTTAATCGTGGCTTCAACAACTACTATCGTCCGTCTTACGGCTACCGTGGCGGTTATGGCGGTGGTGCTTATCGAGGCCGCGGTGGCTACGGGGCTAGCTACGGTCGTGGTGGCTTTCGCTACTAAAGAATCGATCACCCCCTGCTTCAATCCAAAAGCCTCGGCGATTTTTCACCGAGGCTTTTTTGTAGCCGGAGTTGCCAGACTTCGGGAAGCGGTTCCGGAAGGCCTGAACTCTGGCGAGCCCAGCTACTTTTCATCCGTCTATAAAACGTGGCTAGTGCCAAAGCGGATCACTTACTTCGGCGTACCGAAGCGCGAACGATCTGACGTACACCGACGCGGCGAATCGGACCCATGCGATGGCCAAGGTTTTCTGCGTTGGAAATCGTTCGTTGGGCAACGTGGTTGAAATTGTTCAAGACCCATTGTGGCCCATTGCGATCCATTTCATTAGCCAGCGCCTTGCAACGTCCGCAGTCGGACCCGAGACCG
Organism: uncultured Pirellulaceae bacterium; assembly: GCA_964555525.1. Taxonomy (GTDB): domain Bacteria; phylum Planctomycetota; class Planctomycetia; order Pirellulales; family Pirellulaceae; genus Mariniblastus. The sequence goes on along the minus strand of CAZKTR010000163.1, from coordinate 474 downwards.
AGTCGGTTAATGATTTGAGTCATTTCCGTCCCTGGACCACCACAACCGGAGGCGAAAGTTTGCTCGCATTGCGAAATTTGTGCAGATACAGACTGGTCGAATGCCACGCCGCTGATTGCAATAAAAATGATTGTTAAAAGAACTCTTCGCATCACTTCTCCTTATTCTGTAACAGTCTAGCTTACGCTTTGAAGATCAATAGGATTTTCGAGGTCGATGCCGGAAATCTACTTCCAGATAAATTTGCAATTCGGAAATTGCTTTTCAATACCTGCGGACGGAATGTCAAATCGTGAAATCGGATGGGGGCCCCAATGGCTTTCAACTCGGAATACTTTTAAGGATTTCAACTCCTTGAGCTGATCGACAAAGTCTTTCGATACAGTCACACTGCCACTGTGAAGAGTAAGCTTCTTTAACTGCGGAAATAGGTGCGACTCAACGAAGAATTGATCGCCATTGGGAATATCAAGG
>CAZKTR010000162.1:3492-7357 GCA_964555525.1 uncultured Pirellulaceae bacterium | reverse complement strand
AAACAACAGGAAGAGTTGAATGCAGAGAAAGAAGCAGCGAATTCCGAGCTGGAATCATTGACGACCCAGATCGATCATTCTGCGAGTGAGTTGTCAGCTTTGCAAGCCGAGGTTGAAGCTCTGCAAACCAAATTAGCCGACGCCGAGGCTAAACCTGTTGAGAATGGATCAAGTGAAGATATTGAAGATTTGAGAGGCCGATTCAAGCGTCGGTTGGCGGCCGAACATCGCAAGCGAAAACAAGCCGAACATCTGGTTGAGGAGGCCGAGGGCCAGCGCAATGAGGTTGCGAAACTGCTTCGAGCTGCCAAGGCGGAGTTGAAAGAGCTCAAGTCTTAGGGCGACGTTTTGTCGTCCCCTGCTTAATGGTGACAAACCATTAGGGAAAGCTATGGAGCTTCTTGCAGGCAAAGAAGTACCCAATGGAACCGAGCAACCAAACAACCGGTAATGACAAACAAAAGATCAGTTTGCGTTGCTTGGACTGAAACATTACTTTGCTTGGTGAATAAGCCATGTCGGAGTAGATGTCGTCTCGATCGAAACCGGTGGCTGGGGAAATTCCATTGGGACCCCATGAAATAACGCGAGTCCCTTCTGCTAACTCTGCAATGCCGTAAGGGTTTCCCCAAGGGTCATTTTGATCTTCGGTGTTCGCCGCCTGGTGTTCTATTAGGGCAGTTTCTGATTTGGCAAGACGGCAAACGGTGTTGTATGCGTGGCGAATTCGAAATTCACTTCTTGTCTCTTCTATACCGGGGAAAAAAGTAACGAACAAGATCGCAAACAGAATTGCCATGAGGGCGATCAAGCGAAACGGGGAGCGATTTGTTTTCAAGAGATTCATTAGGCTGTTACTGCTCTATGCGCTTTGCCATCGCTTAGTTTTTCGGGTTGCTTCTAATTTGGCGTCGTCTAAGAAAATCGAGCGACAAACAAGTGTCAAATGGACGGGGAGATCGTACTAGGCGTGTAAATCAGGGGTTATTGGAAAAAATATAGGTAGCTGTTCTTTTTGAACAGTGCAGTGGCTAGAATGTTGGTTAGTTGACGAACAAACTTTTTGTTTGGTCCCCGCTTCCAAAACGTCTCTCTCCCCACTAGGTGGAATATGTTGTTAGATTCGAGATTCAAGTCACTCCAGCGATCACTTTGTTGCTTTACGGTTGGATTGCTAGGTTTTTCTGCAGCATTCAGTACTCAGCATGTAGCCGGGCAGCAGATTCAGCAAATCGTGCCGACTCAAAATTCACAATTTCAGGTTCCCCAAGTCCAGCGGCAACCGACGGTTGTCCCGCCAACGAGAATCTACCAAGGTCCGATCACCCAAGGTCCGATTTATCAAGGGCCCACTTATTATCAGCAGCAGAGGCCGATTGGTCCAGTATATCGGGCTCCTCGGGGAACGATTCAAACCGTTCCGCCAGTCGCCGAAAGGCTACCTCAGGCGGTTCAGCCTAATCAACGAATACTTGACCGGGCTGCCGAGCAAGCCGCTTTTGATGCAGAAAAGATCCGCGTGTTGGAAAAGCTGCTTGAGAAGTACAAAGCGGCTGCTGCGCAAGGGCAGGGATCGCCGGTCGAGTTTGAAAGGTTAAAACAAAAAAATGCTGACCTTTTAAAGGAAGTGGAAAGCCAAAGGGATCTCACGGGGAGAAGCATATTAACGCAAAAAGAAAAAATTACGGAGCTCATTGGTCTCGTTGAGCGAATGAAAACACAGTATGCCGAAAGTGAAACCAAGGTGCAGATGTTGGAAAAGGAGATCGCCGCCGCTGGCATGCAAGGTTCTCCTGACATGCAAAAGGTAAAAACACTAGAAGCCCAAGTCAGTGACTTGGAGGCCAAGCTCGAAATGGTGTCCGGTGAAAACAAAAGTTATGCCCAGCAGCTTGCTGATTCGAAGGCTGCCATGGAATCGCAGCCGGACGACAACGAAAAGATGCAGTTACTTCAACGTTCACAGAAGTTGGCTAGTGAAAACCAAGAGCTGATGCAAAAGCAAGAAGCCTCTAATCTGACAATTAACAAACTTAGGGGCAAGGTGACGGAAGCTCTAGAAATGTATAATATGACGTACGAGAAGCAAGTGCGGATGGAAGGAGTGAACCGGGACCTCCAGAAAAAAGTTAGTGAATTAAGCATGCACGACAGTAGCGTCAACAAAATTACTCCGATTGTTGATTCTGAGCCGGCGCCAGTGCAGACAACCTCGTTTGCTCAGCCCTCGGTCGAAGTTTCGTCTTATGAATCCAAAATCGCACAGCTGACTCGTAAGAACCGTCAACTTGCCGACAGCAATGCTGATTTCCAGAGCCAAATTAAATCGCTCAACCGTGAACTTGAAAGCCTCAAGAAACAAGGTAGTGAAGTGGCCGCTGGTCAAGCTTCAACACCCCTTGTATCCGCAGTTCCAGTAGTGGACACCCTCGTATCGCCCCCAGCAGCTGATGAAAAGGGTGGTTGGGGCATACTGGGTTGGTTGATCCCATTTTTGGCCGTCGGATTGGGCGTCGCGTTCTTTGTGATTCTCAAAGAGGAGTTTCAGCGGCCACTGTCAGGAAAAAGTGATCGCAAGGATGGATAGATAGTCTGTAAGCCAGCCAGCCCCTAGCTTGACCAAAACAGTCGTTATAACCGGACTTTTACCCCGACCTTTGTTGCAAAATTGGGGTGCCAGTAGGTTTTAACGATAAATCTTCCCGTCTGTCTTAAGGGTGACCTAGGTTTCCACAAGCAACTACAACTTGTTGGAACTATTTTACCGAGGTCCCCGTGAAACGAACATCCATTACCGCGATTTTGATCGCGATCACCGCAAACAGCGCATCCGCTCAACAAGCAGTTTCTGTGCCCTACCAAGCCGGTCAATCATGGCCTGCCGCAAGCCAAGCTTACCAGCCTCAGATTCAGTATCCGGTTCAGCAATCGTATCCGCAGTCATCGAGCACAGTACCGTATACGACTCAAGGTCAGTACTACACAGTGCCACAAACGGTTGTTCAGCCAGCTGTCCCCGCCGCGACAACTCCCGCCGCAACAACTCTCCCCGCTGCGACAACGAGAGTTTTACCGCAGTCGGTAGGTCAACAAAATCAATTGCAACAGTCCGCTGCTGTCAGTAGAGCTCCTGCGCCGGCTCCATCCATTCCGCCGCAACCTGAAGACTTGATTGTTCCGGCGCCAACGTCCATCGTGGCTCAGCCGGTACTTCAACAGCCGCAGCCTGAGGACTTGACTGTTCCGGCACCAACGTCCATCGTAGCTCAGCCAGTACAGCAGGATCCGCAACCTGAGGACTTGATTGTTCCGGCACCAACGTCCATCGTGGCTCAGCCAGTACAGCAACAGCCTCAAGAACTAGCAGTTGATCAACAGATCGTGCCGGGTACCCTATCAGCCCCTGCTCCAGTAACCTCATCTTTGGTGGCTCAGCCTGAGCCTGTAAGGCCAGTTGAGGAAAGTGTTTTGAAGACTCAGGGAAATCAAGAAGAGTTTGCAGTTGTCGAAAATAAAGAGTCGACTCTTGAACCCGTGAAAGAGGCAATTAGTTCACCGGAAACAGCAACGGCTGTTGTTGAAAATCAGCGTGAAGAGAAGTTAGCTATCGAAGGTCAGTTGGTTGACTTAACAGAAGAACTAGTATCTGTTCCAGAGTCAAGCAACGAAATAACGCCTGCGTTAACTGATGTTGAGGAATCGATCGCTCCAGCAACGGATATTGATTTCGCTAACATCGATCCCGCTGAAGCAGTTACCGAGCCGGCCGAATTGGCACAGACGGAATTAAAAGTTACCGCTGAAGCTAAAGCCGAAGCGACCGAGCCACGCTTGCTTGGTTCAGCGATGGAATCCCAAGCGATGG
>CAZKTR010000162.1:0-3392 GCA_964555525.1 uncultured Pirellulaceae bacterium | reverse complement strand
AGCGATGGAATCCCAAGCGATGGGAGCAGATTCAGTCGAAACCGCAGTGATTGCCACTGTTCCACTTGAGAGCACTAAAGAAGCTTCAAACAATGTGGCTCTGCGAAGCAATACTAAAAAGGCCAATGCTCCTTTGGCCAGCACGGCTCCAGAGAAGCTTCAGCCGACTACCAGCTATGGCAGTTGGTGGCTGGCTCTGCTGTGTTTGCTTGCGATTCCTGTTATCGGATGGTTGGCGATGCGAAAGCGTAAGCGGAACGCCGAGGTAAATAGTTTTGCGAATGAAGCTTTGTCACGCGTTAATTCAAAGCCTAGCAGTTCGAAACCGGTTGCTGAGAAGCCTGCTCCGAGAAAAAAACTCTCTGCAATCGCCCGAAGCGGTTCGCAGGAGTCGAATGCGGATTCACCGAGCCCCGTTCGATCACGGCTAGATAAATTGGTTAAAAGCATCGATCAAAAAGCGACTCCTGCCGGTGAAGGTAAAGAGTCTACGAAGTCGGTAGGCGATTTTTCGAATTGCGATCAGTTCTGCTGTATCCGCGGAATCGATTCAACCACGCAAGAAACGTTGCACAAAGCTGGTTTCGTTCGTTTTAGCGATCTTGAAAAAGCGACTCAAAGCGAACTTGAGGTTGCTCTGTCAGGGAATGATCATCAATTTAGCAGCTCCGATTTCAGCCGCTGGTCACGTCTGTCTGTTTTGGCAGGCAAAGGCGATTGGGCTGGATTTGAAAAACTGCAGGCTTCGCTTGCTGCCCCGAAGGGTTCTGAACAGCCTGTCACTGCACCCGCAGACGCTGCTGCGGACGATCTAACCAAGGTCCGTGGTATTGGCCCAGCAACTGCTGAGTTGCTCAATGGTGCTGGGATCACCACCTTTAGAGATCTCGCTGACGCTGGGACTAGCCGCTTGCAAAAGATCTTGGATACAGGTGGTGCTAAATTCGACGCGATTGATCCAAGTTTGTGGTGTCGCCAAGCTCAGTTCCAGCTCAGTGGAACTTGGACTCGTCCGCGAATAGAGACGGCTAAATTTGAATCCGATTCAGTTGCGCCTAACGTGACTGTTACCACTCCAGAGTATCGAATTACGGAGCCGACGTTGGAGGTTCCTGATGCAGACGGTCAAGCAGTCGGCGCGCTTAGCAAGGAAGAGGTCGAGCGACTCGAGCAATTGGCAGACACGCCTAGTCAATTGAATGAAGAGTCTGCATTGCTGGATCAGATTAATGCGATTCGTGATATTGCAGCAAGTTCTGCTGAAAGTAAAGCCAGTGAAGCAGCCGCTTCAGCGGCGGATGCAAAGAAGGCTTCTGCAGAATAACCAAGCACTCGACCCGTTTGGTCGTAGTTAGTAAAAAATAAGCGGTCTGCTGTTCAAAACAGCAGGCCGCTTTTTTGTTGGTGGGTTGAAAGGGCGCTTCCAACGGCCGATCCTTCAAAGCGGATAGTTAATCGTCTTTGGCCGGATGATCGACGTGGTCAGTGGCCATGATAGGGGCATTGTTGAGCAATTTTTCGGCGGCTTCGATTTTGTGTTTTAACTCTTCTCGAACGACGGCAAGTTCATTGGGAGCTTCGATACCGATTCTTACACCGCCGCTAGTTAAGCGAACAACAGTTATCGCAATTTCATCCCCAATCCAAATTCGCTCGCCAACTTTTCGGCTTAGCACCAACATTTCGGAACCCTTACAAGTTTTGACTGGTAGCCATTGGCCGCAGTCTGGTCAAGGTATGCCCACACGCTACAGATAGATTAGCAATTTGAGTGGTGGATGCCAAGTAGCCAGAAGAGGCTGATTGGAATAGCCTTCCAGATTGCGGTATTTGGGAGGCTTTAACGGCTGCAAAGAATAGGGGGATTTAGCCAGTCGAAAGCTTGGCCGTGTTGGCGGTTGCCTCGCCTTTTTGCGGGTCAACTGTGATTACAAAGCCGCTGATCGATATCACCGAAATATCGGAATCATAAACGCTGCGATCAACCAACCGACTCCGAAACCGACCAAGGCGTAAGTCATGCTGCCGCACAATATTCCGATTAGTAAACCCATCAACCCGAAGCAAATGCCTGTGGACAGCAACATCACGTTGACCGTCGAGTCGAAAGGCACTGGGGCCAAGTTGTTTGTGTCGACTGGTGTCATGGAAACCGTTGGTTTGGGGTCGATGCTATGTTCCGCGTTGTGCCGTTCGCAATCGTCGCACAGTTGAGCGGCGTTTTTTACCGGTTTTCGGCATTGATTGCAGGGACGCATGTTTTTTCTGAGTCGTTGAGATACTGTATATGGTGTGGCGCTTCAAGATTTTAGCTTTTCAGCCAACCTGCAACAAACGGGTTTTCACCCGTAAAGTCGCGAATTAACACCGAGATTGGCAGTAGATTTTTCAAAGAGCGGCTGAAATCGATGGCAGTTGCAGGTTTGGCTAACCTTGGACTTCAATCGAGACGAAAACATGCCGTGGGCTCAAGTGCTCAACAAACGTCCGAATCGATTTTTTTCGAGTCCGTCTAGTCTGATTAGGAAAAGGCTACTTGACGAAACCGGGCTGTTTTTGATACTTTTACCGCATCGTAATTGCCTTCGGACCATCTGAAGACTGATATCGGCAGTGAAACTGCCTTTCTATTCGGTCGAAGTCAATTAGTTATATTTTTTTCACTGTCGTGCGTCATGCGCATGCAACCAACTCTGCTTTGGGCATCAGTCACCCATCAATGCAGTTTGAGCTCACAAAAGCTATGGTAAATCGTAACCTCATTCACTCTCTAGAAGACCAAAGCATCGAAGACGAATTGGGTCAATTGTTTGACGTCCAATCGATGGATGAATTTGAAGACCTTGATTTGGGAAATATTATTTTTCCGGACGGTGCTCCTGATCAAAAATACGAATTGAATTCGATCGTCGAAGGCAAGATCGTTCGCGTTGATAACGACTTGGTTGTCGTCGACGTTGGTTTCAAAAGTGAAGGTACGATCTCGCGAAGCGAATGGTCGGAGCTTGAGCCAGAGCCAGAAGTTGGTCAAACCGTCAGCGTTCTGATCGAAGACCTCGAAGACGAACAAGGTCGCGCCGATGATCCATCGGGCTTGATCGCTGTCAGTAAAGAAAAAGCGGACATCATCCGCAAGTGGACCGACGTTGTCGAAAAAGTTGCCGAAGGCCACATTGTTACTGGTACTTGTACTCGGAAGATCAAAGGCGGTTTGTTGGTCGACATCGGCGTGCAAGTCTTCTTGCCAGCCTCACAAGTCGACATCCGTCGCCCTGGCGACATCGGCGATTACATCGGTCGCGTCGTTCAGTGTGAAGTATTGAAGATCGATACACAACGCCGCAACATCGTTGTCTCTCGTCGTTCTTTGATCGAAAAAGAACGTACTTACA
>CAZKTR010000161.1:0-7392 GCA_964555525.1 uncultured Pirellulaceae bacterium | reverse complement strand
AAAAGCAAGTCCGAGTGCAAAGATTGCAAGGTTCGATTTTGTAAGAGCCATTTTTAGTTCCGGCGGTTGAGCATTTGATTAGGGGCGTTCGGAAAGTAATCTAGTTTTACCGCTAAGCTTGAAACGGCGATAGTCCGTTGATGATCAAAAGACCTCGCTTGCGTTTCTTCGCTAACGCTTGCGTTTCTTCGCTAACGCTGTGGGCTAACATTGTTGCCGGCGGTGCTTCGGAAACGTTTAAACGCTTCTTCTCGCATTTCATTGTTAACGAACCCAGCCTGCTTAACGTTGAACTTATTGGTGGATTTGTGGATCGCTTCGGGACGGAAGCCGAACTCAGCGTGGTCTTGCTTGTTCAGTCGCAAATTGCCAAGCAAAATTAGGTCTCGGATTTGCACTAGGCTAATTTGTTGTTTGGGGCGTTGACTAGCGGGTGCGTCGTCAGGAGAGACTAGGTATTTGCCAACTTCGGTTGTGTCGTCTAAATAGGTATTGAGTTTTTTGAAGGCGTCTTTGTCACCGATCTTGATCGCATGTTCGATAGCTTGCACGCGGATCACGGTTGGGTTTTCTGGGGCGGCGAAGGTAATCAAAAGCGGGCTGATTTCTTTTGATTTGATTTGCTGGATCAATGAGATTTTGCTAGTCAGTATCTGTGGGGCTTGGGGGGCGGATTCGATGATTGCTCGGACTAGCATTACCGGCGCTAGGCCTTGGTTATTCAGTTTTGCCAATGGAGATCTTTTTGCTGCAAGCGTGTCGAACAGATGTTTTATTTGTATCAATGAAGGCCCTACGTGGATGGCTTGGAGTCCTGTGTTGGTTCCAGTGGACTCTTGTTCGTTTTGTTTGCGAGCCAGCAAGAACATGCCGAAGCAAACTTGGGTGAGGTCAGAAGATTCGAACAGGTTCTTTAGCTGAGTATAGCTGGCGGCATATTTTCGGTTGGTGCCGGGAACTGGGGGACTTGTTGCTAGGAGCAATTCTTTATGGTTTTGTAGGTAAATGTCTCGGAAAAGTGAACGGCTTTCTGGTGTGTCTTCGGTCAAATTTTTAAAGGCTGGCCATCCTTCTAGCTCCTTTTCGCCACGAACAAACTTGTCGGCTTCTTTGAGGGCGATCGCATGTTGTAGATTCGCCAAGATTTTTGCGGCCACGATTTGGGTTTCATAGTCTTTTGTTGTTTCAAATTTGACAGCCTTCTTAAGTTCGTTGATCGCAGCATTGCCAAAATTTTCTACCGCAGTTCTGGCATTTTTTCGGATGGTGGGATCAACGTCCCCCAGCAAAAGAATCTCACGCCTGATGGCTTCAGTATCGGCTTGACTGGTGAGCGGCTGAGCAACTTCCGTTTGGGCCAGCAGCGGTTGGTTGCAAGTAGTTAAAATTATCAAGCCAATCACGATCGACAATGTGAATATGATAACCCGTTTGAATGTTAAGCTGGCGCAAACGATGGCCGTCGTTTTGAATGCTGGTGTTTGATCTTCGAGTGCAGGTTGTGAGTGTTGACGGCTTGTCACGGGAGGCCTTCAGGAGAAAGGTAGCTATCTACTTGGAAATCAGATGATATCATGTTTTTTGCCTGAGGTTATAGGTTGCTTTGTTAGTTTGTTGTTGTCTGCCGGAGAAAATCGTTGATTAGTTTGTTGTTTGATATTGATGGTACGTTATTAAGATCCGGAAACGCCGGCATGAAAGCGGTTCATGAGACCTTGGTCGAGATGTTTGGTGAGGTGCCGGAGTCGAAGGTGGTGGTTCATGGTCGGACGGACCACGGGATCATGACGGATGTCTTTGATACGCTTGCGAAAGACTATCAGCATCATCGTGGTGAATTTGATCGACTGTATTGGAACACGCTTCCAAGGGTGATGGAAAAATCAGGAGGGGATTTGCTGCCGGGGGTTGCCGAGTTGTTGGAGGTGTTGGCTGCAGCACCGGATGTTGCGTTGGGGATTTTGACGGGGAATGCTCGTGTGCCGGCTGACATTAAGCTGAAGCATTTCGGTATCGAACGCTACTTCTCGTTTGGGGGCTATGGCGACAACCATTCGAACCGCAATCAAGTGGCGGCAGAGGCGGTCGAGGCGGCACGGTCACAGCTTCAAGAGTCGTTCAATGCGGATCGAGTGTGGGTGATTGGCGATACGGTCAACGATATTACTTGCGCGAGGTCGGTCGGTGCGAAGGTAATTGCTGTGGAAACCGGTGGAAGCACACACGACGAATTGGTTCTTGCCGCACCAGACGCTATTTTTGCAGATCTATCGAACGTAAATGATTTCTTGGCAGTGGTTGGAAAATAAAGTTTTACCACGGTGCTAATTTATACCGTGTGACTAGGAGTCGCCTAAAGTTGATTTGGTCCCCCAAAATATACCTCTGTAGGCGGTTGGCGACACTTTCGCGCAAACGGCACAAGAATGTGCGATTTTTTGGCGGTTACCCGGCTCGTTTACGGGGGCATAATCGGCATAATCCAAATAATTTTGGTTGAAGACAGGTTTCTTCCAGAATAAACTGTTGGCCTGTTTGACATCTCAACTTCTCCGATTTTGATGTAGTTGCTGTTGAGGAGTTCTTTGATAGGAACTTTGTATCAGCATCTCGTCAAAAGTGGCTCGGTCAAACAGATCCACCTCGCCTCAGAAATTTACTCGCCAATGAATAATCAACTTACTGTCGCCCAGATATTTGGAGCGATTCAGCGTCATCGAATAAAGGCTTTTTTCGCCTGGGCTGCCGTGATGCTATGTGTCGTTATTCTGTACATCTTCTGGCCTCGGCTATACAGCAGCGAGGGTCGGTTGTACGTCAAGATGGATCGTAACAACCAGTCAGTGGTACCTTCGACCAGTGGTGCTCCAGTGGCGATTCAAGACACGCGTGAAACGGAAATTCGAAGCGTGATTGAAATCATTCGTAGTCGCGCGGTTTTGGATCAAGTGGTTGATAAAGTCGGCGCTGAAAAAATTCTAGAAAGCGGTTGGGCGAAGCTGCCAAATTTAATGGCTCCACTTAAATCGCTCGGTTCTTTGCTCGATTCAAAGAGTGGCATTAGCAAATCAGAGTACAAGCGGCTGAAGCGTCGCGAGTTAGCTGCAAAAGCGATCTATGAGGAATTGGACGTTTACAATGAAAAGAAAAGTAGCGTGTTGGTCGTGACCGCGCGGTCCAGCAGTCCAGAACTGGCTCAAGAGATCGTCAGGGAGATTTTTATTGCGACTCGCAAGATCCATATGGGCATTCACAACTTTTCCAGCAGTGCTGAGTACTTTGACGAACAATTTTCGTCGCAAGAAAAAACTCTTAATGACTCAATGGTAGAGCTTGCCGAGTTCCGAAACGACTTGGGGGTCATGTCCGTTGGGACAGCTCGTAGTTCGTTGCAGAACGTTATCTCAAACTTGGACTTGGATTTGGTCAACGCAAATGTGAGTTTGACGGAGTGGGAAGACCGCGAGAAAACGTTGAAGAAACTGTTGGCTTCGACTCCACGAACAATCGCTTCGCCGCGTAAGGGTGTTGAGCGTCTTTCTTATGAGGACTCGCGAACTGAGTTGTATAAGATGAAGGAGGAGCAAGAGCGAATGCGTTTGGCTTACACCGAGAAGAACTCCCGATTGCAGCGGATCACGAAACAGATCGCGGCTCTCGAAAGAGAACTTCGCAGTCAGGTCAGTGAGCGAACTGAGTCAACCTTTGAGCCAAACCCGGTTTACCAAGAGCTGGAAACTTCGTACTTGGAAGCCAGAGCTACCGTGGCTGGCAGTCGAGCTCGCTTGGCTGGCTTGAAGCAAGGAAAAATGGAAGCTACCAAGCGTTTGAAGGAACTTAATGACGCTGAAGTTAAAGCGAGCGAAAAGCTTCGCAAAGTTGCTGTTGCTGAGCAATACCTCGCAATTTATACCAAACCCAGAGGTGAGTCGAAGGCGATGGGGGCGTTGGACGCGAGAAACATTTCCGATGTGAAAGTTGCTCAGGATCCTACGTTGACTCTTAAGCATGTTAATCCTAAGGCCAGTTTGGTTTTGCCAATGGGCTTTTTGTGTGGCTTGTTAGCTGCTTTGGGGGCCTCACTATTCTTAGATCGTAATCACCTAAGTGCGACGCTAAATGAAAGCGACGTCGAACAAGCGCTGGATCTGCCGGTCTTGGTGACACTACCTCGTGTATACTCTAGCCGACACATGGTGAACTGATGATTGAAAACAACATGAAACGTCAACGCAAACGCAATCGGTCTGTAGTTCCAAGCAATAGTTTGAAAGGCCACTTTTTTGCTTTGGCACGTCAAATTCGACGTTGGGCCGAATCGAACGATAGCCTGTCGATCAATGGCTCGATTTCAATCGGCGTAACCTCGCTTGAGCGCGGCGTCGGTAGTAGCACTGTCAGTTTTAACTTGACATGTGCTTTGGCATCACTGTGCCGTACTCGAACTTTGTTAGTCGAGTCAGACTTTGGGCATTCTTATGTAGCCAAGCGACTTGGTCACGGGAAAGCCCCAGGTTTGTCAGAGTTGTTAACAGGCGACGCAACCGAACACGAAACCGTTTTTGCGACTCCGATTACGGATGTTTCCATCCTTGGCTGTGGCCATAGTGTGAACCATGAAGTGTTGGAACTACCCTTTGAGCGGCTTGAGCCATTGTTGAAAGAAACACTTGCTGGCTATGCTCATTCGGTTTTCGATTTGCCTTTGGCTTCTGATGTGACCGCTTGTCATTCAATCATTCCCTATTTAGACGGAGTGATTTTGACCGCCGATTCGAACTACATTGATCAGCGTCGTGTTACTCGATTTAAAAAGCAGGTTGAAGGCTATGGTGTACCTGTATTGGGTATTGTTTTGAATAAGTCATAGGATGGGACGAAATGTTGCTGTTCCACCTAGCAGCAATGTGGAGATTAGGTTTAGGTGGATGTCGTTTGAGTTTTGCTCCCTGATTTGCTCCTAATTATTATTAATGGACATGCCATGATTCGTAACGTGCGAACGAGAAGTACCCGGCTCGGCCGGATGTTCCGCCGTATTAAACCAGCTGGCGCTGAGATCGTTTTAACCGACGATCAGTTTAGAACCGAACTTAAAAAAGAGGTCTATCGCTCTGATCGTCGTGAATTTGCCCGAGACTTGGGGTTAGTGCGTCTGAAGACGGACGCCATTGATGATTTGTTTTTTGATTCGTCGAGTTTTTCGGCGGTGCTTGATCGGCTGAGAATTTCAGACACGATCGGTTGGTATCAAGGCGATCTCTCGATTTTGCTGCCGGAGTCGGATCGGGATGGGACGCTAAAGGTCGCTAATGAAATCACGAGTTTGTTGGCTGACAGTGGTGTTCGCGTTGATGCGGAAGTTTCAACTTATCCCTTCGATGATGAATTGGTTGCGCTTGCGGATGAAGTGAGAGCCATGTGTGGTGAAGTTGACAATGATTCGGAAGAAGATGACGACGACAACGATCCGTTTACCGGTGGTCGTCGCGATGGACGGCACCGAGGCGTTCCTTCTGCTAAATCAAAAAACTTTAGCGGTCCCCAAGGCCAAGAAGATGGTCAAAAAGAAGAAGTGCTGGCATTTCATGAAGCCGGAAACGTGCAGGTAACAAAGCACCGTTTCGTACCAGTGACACGTACTCCATGGTGGAAACGCGGAGTCGATATCGTCGGTGCGGGCGCTGGATTGATTGTGTTGTCTCCGTTGTTGGCGGCAGCTGCGATTTCGATCAAATGTTCATCGAAAGGCCCGATCTTTTTCTTGCAAAAACGAGAAGGCAAGGACGGGCATGAGTTTGGGATTGTAAAATTTCGTACGATGGTCACCAACGCTGAAGAACTGCAAGAGGGGTTGCTTGAAAAGAGTGAACAAGATGGCCCAGCTTTCAAGCTGACCGATGACCCTCGTGTAACGAAAATTGGCAAGTACTTGCGCAAGTCTTGTATTGATGAGTTGCCCCAATTGTGGAACGTGCTTAAAGGCGACATGTCGTTGGTAGGGCCTCGTCCGTTGCCATTAAAAGAATCGCTCGCCTGTACTGCTTGGCAGCGGGCTCGGTTGTCCGTTCTACCTGGATTGACTTGCACGTGGCAAGCCTACGGTGGGCGGGATGTGAAGTTTGCACAGTGGATGCAAATGGATCTGGACTACATCAAGCGTCGCAGTTTTTTCTTCGATCTCCGATTGATCTTTGACACGGCTTGCATCGCTTTGTTGCACCGTGGATCTGTGTAGTTAGTTAGGTGATTTGATGTCTTCAAGCACTCCTGCAATTCGACCGATGCTCGAGAACAAACCGGGCAAAACTGCAGGTGCGGTGGGGCATGTTCTGAACATGCCGCTAGTTTCATTGATCGGTTACGTCGCTTTGTTTTCTATCGCGTTCGGTAACTTGATTGATGTGGAAGCCGACAATCAATCGGTCGGCTTCGGCGGACAAGCGTTGGTGAAAGTGATGTTCCTGGCGCTGGGTGGTTTGTATGGCGGCATCGGTGTACTAACCGATGCTAAAGTGCGACGTCTATTGCTGTCGTTTCCGATGATGTGGATGTCGCTAATATTGTTCTTTTTCTTGGCTGCGGTTCCAACTTCGGTGACGGTTTTCACGTCTTTGGCGTCCACGATTTCGATTGCCTGTGTGCTATTGTTGACAGCTACCGCGCTGGTGCAAATCGGAGTGAAGAATGTTTTGAACACCGTTTTTTATGCGGCTGCAGCTTACGTTTTGGGGTCATGGGTGGCTTACTTGTTCGTGCCGGAGATCGGCGTGTTCTTGGAGGCGACTACCGAGGGTCAGTTTGTGCCTCGAATGGGCGGTTTGTCTCACCCGAACACTTTGGGGCAAGTGGCTGGTTTCACGCTTGTATTGTCACTGTTGTTGTATCGTGACGATAAGAAATTTTCATGGGTGCGGGCGATTGTGATTGTCGCGGCCGTAGCAGCGTTGTTGGGTTCACTGTCAAGAACCTCCTTGATTGCGTCAGTTATCGCGGCGATGTCGATCTTTCGGATGCACATTTTTCAACGAAGTTACGCCATGATGGTGATCGTTTGTGGGATAGCTGGATTGGCAGTGTTAATGCTGACCAGCATGATTGTCGACCTTGAGACCAAAGTAAGTAAAAAGCTTGGGGCGTTGTCGAAGTCGGGTGACGCTGCGGAGTTGACGAGTGCGACGGGCCGTACGGAAATTTGGGCCGAAACAGTTAAGCTTGTTGCTAAGCGACCAGCGGTTGGTTATGGAGCAGCCACCTCAAAAGAACTACTGAAGGATTACTCATTGCATACACACAATTTGGTGCTGAATGTCGCCTTATCAACCGGAGTTTTCGGAGGTGCCCTGTGCCTGTGGATGTGCCTTAATCGGTTTTTCAACCTGTTTTTAACTC